>DASZOW010000275.1:0-6347 GCA_035550615.1 Puia sp. | reverse complement strand
CTCACCATCGCCAAAGCCGTTCAGCAGAATGGCAGGCTTGTATCGCCGGAGATGGTGAATGCCGCCAGACAGGAGGGCGCCACCGATAGAGAATTGCATGACACCGTGCTCATCGCAGCCTTGTTCAGCCTGTATAATCGCTATGTGGATGGCCTCGCGACCGTAACTCCCACCGATCCCGGGTTCTATGACCGTCTCGGCCATATTCTTCTGGAAAAAGGCTACCTGCCTTCGCCCGATCGTTATGCTGCTCTCTAACCCATTCGCCGTTCCCCGCGTGGCACGCTATTCTCTGCTCGGAATTCAGCACCTTTGCAGGGAAGATCAAACTGAAAAACAATGGAAAACTCACCCATAGGCTGGATCGGTCTGGGTAACATGGGCGCCCCCATGTCGCAACGGCTCATCGCCGCCGGCTACCCCCTCACCGTCTACAACCGCACCAGCGGAAAAGAAGCCGCCCTCAAAGCCGCCGGCGCCAGCACCGCGGCCACTCCCGCCGAACTGATCACCCGAACCGACGTCCTATTTATTATGGTCAGCGACGACGCAGCCGTCAAAGACATCTTCCAGGGCGACAACGGACTTTTACAACGGCAGACCAGCGGCAAACTCCTGGTCAATATGAGCACCGTCTCTCCGGGCATCAGCAGGCAGATGGCGGACCTATGCCGGAAACAGGGAAATGAATATCTTGACGCCCCCGTCAGCGGCAGCGTCAAACAGGCGCAGGAAGGACAGCTCGTCATTATGGTCGGCGGCGCAAAACCCGCCTACGAAAAAGCATCACCTCTCCTGCAACATCTTGGCCGTCTGTCTCTTCATCTCGGCGACCACGGAGCCGGCAATACCGCCAAGCTGGCGATCAACGTATTGCTGGGCTTCCATGCGCAGGGCCTGGCCGAGGCTACCCTCTTTGCACAACGGCATGGCATCCGGACGGAAGATTTCATGAATATCTTCAATAACAGCGCCATGGCCAATGTCTTCGGCCGCGCCAAAGGCGAAGCCATCATGGCCGAAAACTATAAAGCCGCCTTCGCCCTGAAACTGATCGCCAAAGACCTGCGGCTCGCCCATGCCGAAGGCCTCGACACCCCGCTTGCCGAGACCTCCTTCCGCACCTTCCAGCAGGCCGAACGCACATTCGGCGATTTGGACATCATCGCCGTCATCAAACAGGTGGCGCAGCCGCCCACCGCCGCGCCCACCCCGACCGCACAGGCCACAGCCGCAAACTAACTCCGACAGCCATGCGACCACTCGAACTCGTCAGGAAACTGCTGCTGGGCCGAAAACGCTATCGATGGGATAAAGAATATGCCTCCGGCCGTTGGGACTATCTAAACGAATCCATCGTGGCGGAAAGCTATGACGCCGTCCTGCAGGTGATCGCCAGAAACCTGGCTGGCGACAGATCGATCCTCGAACTCGGTTGTGGCGAAGGTATCTTGCAGACCCGGATGCCCCGCGACACCTATTCCCGGTTCCTGGGCGTCGACATCTCGAAGGTGGCTATCCGGAAAGCTCAAAGATTCAAAGACGACAAAACAGATTACCGGGTAGGAAATATGGAGACCTATGTTCCATCGGGGAAATGGAATATGATCATCTTCAATGAGGTCTTGTTTTACACCGGCGATCCCCTGGGTCTCGTAAAACGATATGTCCCCTATCTGCAGCCGGCCGGTACCCTGCTCGTCGCTCTCAGGGAGACACCCGACGCCCTGGACATGATCCATGCGTTCGACAAAGCATTCCATCTCCGCGATCAGCAATATGCGGTTAATCAGAGAGGGGCCTGGCATTGCAAGCTCTATTCGCAAGTCCGGCCCGGCACAACTACGCTCATAAACTAATGAAAGCCCGCAGCCGCGGCCGGCGCACGCTTAACCATAACCGCCCCTTCGCTCTCCGGCTAACGGGATATGGATATTTTCCGCCATGTAATGCGCGCGAAAGCAAGCTCCCACTGCTATTGAAAATATCCCGCCGCAAACTAATTTGCCGGAAATTTGTCGCGCCGGCAGGCAACGTTTACATGCAGGCCGGTATCTACCTCGGCAAGTTATATGAATGCCGCTTCCAGGGGGCTCATTAAACGAACAATTTTGACAGAGAGAGAACTGATCGAAGGCTGCTTGAAAAAAAATTCAAAGAGCCAGCGCAAGCTTTTTGAATTATATGCCGGTAAGATGATGACCGTATGCCGAAGGTATGCCGCCGACCCTACGGAAGCAGAAGACATGCTACAGGAGTCTTTTATCCGCATTTTTAACCACATCGGCCAATATCGGTTCCAGGGATCATTTGAAGGCTGGATACGCCGGATCGTCGTACACACCGCCCTGCGCATTCTGCAAAAAAAGAAACTGCGGTTCTCCGAGATTCACGAAGACTTCGATGTCGAGCAATCTATGACCGTGGACGGCATCGCCACACTGGGAGCGGAAGAACTGCTGAAATTGGTCAGCGGCCTGCCGGCTGGATATCGGATCGTGTTTAACCTCTATGTGCTCGAGGGCTATGACCATAACGAGATCGCGGCCATGCTGGAGATCAACGCAGCGACCAGCCGAAGCCAATTGGCAAAGGCCCGGAAAGTCCTCCAAACCCAAATTGAAAACCTAACCAAACTGCCGAAGAGATATGCTTGATAATGAATTTGACCAATACTTCAGGGATCGGCTCCTGAATCATTCCTCCAGAGTCAAGGTCGGTCTCTGGAAGCAGGTGCACACCCACCTGGTTCACTATAAGGTGTTTCACTTTTGGAAATGGTACTTCGTTGGTCCCTCTGCGGTAGCCGTTGCCATCACCGGGCATCTTCTCCTCGCAAAACCCGGCAAACCGGCCCACCCCCGGCTCCATTCTCCGGCATCGGCCATCGCACCCGCCACGGTGGCTGCCTCACCCATTGCATCGACTCCTGCCGTCGCAACCGCCCCAGCCCCCACAACCGCCCCAGCTCCCGCAAACGCTCCAGCCCCCACAACCGCCCAAGCCGCTACAATCGCCCCAGCTCCCACAATCGCTCCAGCCGCCACAACCGCCCCAGTCCCCGCAAACGCCCCAGCCGCCGCCACCGCTGCACAGCAGCAGCGCGCCACCGATCTGTCGACCACCAATGCGCTCATCGCCCAAAATCCTGGCAATGAAAACGCTGGCGAAGAAAACCCCGGCGCCCAAAGCCGGTCAACCCATCACCACACCGCCCAAAACCCCGCCGCGCCAGGCGAAACCGCCACCCGCCCGCAGTTCGCAGCTCCGGTGAAACGCGCCACACTAAGCCCCGCCGCCGACATCGTCGCCCAAACACCCAACCCCAAAAGACCGCATCAACTCACCCTGCCTCCCATGCCCCGGCAGCCTGCCAACCTCATACACCTCGACATCTTCGCTTCTCCCGAATACTACTCGTGGAAAACCCTCGGCGTTTCCTATAGCGCAGGCATTCGCGCCACAGTGGTCTACAAAGAACATTGGACCCTCACCACCGGCTTTCAATACTTGCGAACCAACATCAGCCATCCCTCGGCCAAAGACAGCTCCAACGGTCTGCTCCCGGGTTATATTAAACATTATCATATCCCGGTCTTCCTCGGTTATACCACCGGGACCCAGCGGTTTTCCCTGTCGGCGAACGCGGGTGTCATCTTCTCCGTAGACGCGGAGTCCAATGTGTTGAATAACCCCAATGGCGTCACTCTTTACTTCGGCGTCGGCGTCTCCGCCCGCATCATCCCGCGTATATCCATCTTCGCGGAACCCCATGTTAAATGCTGGCTACCTCCGGGCGACATGAACCTGCATCCGCAGATCTATTCCACCGGGCTATCGCTGGGCCTGCGGTATAATTTCTAAGGAAGATCAATCTGTTGACGGGACACAGATCGACCCCTCGGCCTGGCGGTGATCCCCTCTATAGTCTCTTTACAAACTCGTTCATCAACTCCTGCACCTCCGCCAGCGTCTTTTCCTCGATGACGCCCGTCTGATGATTCATCTTAGCCCGGATAAAAGGGATCAGCAACTGAAGTTGTTCGACGTCCTTTGCTTCTATGACCCGCAACGTTTCCAGCAGCGCCTGGTGCCCATACCGTCCATCCGTCGAAGCCGTGATCAGGACCGTAGGCTTTCCACTGAATTCGCAGGAAGATACGGTCCAATCGATGGCATTCTTTAAGCTGCCGGGAACGCCGTGCGCATATTCGGGTGTACAGATGATCACCCCATCCGCTGAGCGCAGCTGTTGCCGGAAGACGGTTACCGCCGTAGGCACGGCCTCGTCTAAAAGACCCGGATCGAAATGCGGCAAACCGGCAATTCCGTCAAAGATGATCACATCCAGCCGGTCCGTCATCATTTTGGCTATCGCCTGCAAAAGCCGGTGATTCGAAGAGCCCTGCCGGATACTTCCCGGGATGGCTAAAACTTGTTTTTTGCGACTGGTCATGCCCGAATATACGGCTCCGATCAACAAATCCCGGGTCGGGTGGACGACATAGTCCGTCAGGCCGTATATTTACAGAAATGTTGCTGTCTATGTTCCGATCTTCCCTGGCTCTGCTTTTGTCCTGTTCCCTGTTCGCCCAAACTACCCACGCCCAACACCGGACCGATAAAAAGCTACAGCTCCAGCTGAAAAACCTGGTGGATTCCTTTCATGGTGTCGCCGGCGTCTATGTCCTCAACCTCAAGACGGGCCGCGAAGCCGCAGTCAACGCGGATACGATCTTCCCCACCGCCAGTATCGTCAAGATTCCCATCCTCGTTGGCATCTTCGACAAGATTGCCCAGGGCGTCTATACCTTTCATCAGCCCCTGGTCTACCGCGACTCGCTCGCAAGAAAGGGCTCCGGCCTCATGCAATTCTTTAAAGACAGCACCCCCACCGATCTGCAAACCGCCATCACCCTCATGATCACCCACAGCGACAATAGCGCAGCGGTCTGGTGCGAAAAGCTGGCCGGCGGCGGCGCCACCATCAACGCGTGGCTGGACAAGAACGGTTTTCGTGACACCCGCGTCAACTCCCGGACGCCGGGCCGCGAATCCAACCGGGAACGCTATGGCTGGGGCCAGACCACACCCCGCGAAATGGCAAGACTGGTTACCATGATCCGGAATGATCAGGTCATTAGCCCCGCCGCCAGCCAGACCATGTACCGTGTCATGACCCATGTTTTCTGGGACGAATATGCGCTGTCGCAGATCCCGCCCTATGTTCAGACGGCTTCCAAACAAGGCATGGTCGACGACTCCCGCTCCGAAGTCGTCATGGTCAACGCTCCGCATGGCGACTACGTCTTTTATGTGGCTACCAAAAATAACGTCGATAAACGCTGGGTTACCGACAACGAAGCCTGGCAGTTCGCCAGAAAAGTATCATCCCTGCTGTGGAATTATTTCGAACCGCATTACGGCTGGAAACCTGCCGGCCGGATCGAATAGGAGACAACCCGCAGGCCGGATCGAATAGGAGACAACCCGCAGACCGCATGGAATAGGACGAAACCCGACTCGCCTGTTTTCCTATACGAATTTCCCCAGGACAGACCCGTGCAGTGGCATGATTTTTCCATGCGGACGGATTATGTACTGCTTTAGCCTTCGATACCCCGGCCGCCTCCTACTCCTGTTTCTTCTCTCTTCCCTGCTGGCCAGCCACGCCTACTCCCAGGCCCAGGAAAATGGCAAGCTTCTCTCCCAAACCCCGGAAAACGGCAAAGCGCTCTTTCTGTCGAATTGCGCTCAATGTCATAATCCCATAAAAGTTGTCACCGGCCCCGCCCTGAAAGGCGTCACCTCCCGCGTGCCGGATAGAAAACTGTTGCATGAATGGATCCACAACAACACTAAAGTTCTGCAATCCGGCAACGTCTATTTTAATAATCTTTGGAACTCCTATGGCCGGGCGCCGATGAATATATTTCCCAATCTCACCGATGCCGACATCGACGCCATCCTGAATTATGTCGAGACCTACTCGGCACCCATGGCCAAAGAAAATACCTCGACCAACCCACCCGCTATTCCGCAGGAAGATCATACTCTTCTCTATGGGATCGTCACCTTTATCCTCGCTCTTTTTGTACTGGGCCTCTATCTGCTGAATTTAAACCTGAAACGGCTGGCAGACGAAAAACGTGGCCTGCCTCCGGCCCCGCATATCCCCTTTTACCGGAATAAACGTTATATCGCCCTTTTTTGCATCCTTGTATTTCTCTTCCTCAGCTGGTGGATCACCGAATTGGGCATCGGTCTTGGCCGGCAGACAGGCTACGAACCGGAGCAACCGATATTTTTCTCCCATCGTGTCCACGCCGGTCTCAACCAGATCAGCT
>DASZOW010000274.1:0-6054 GCA_035550615.1 Puia sp. | reverse complement strand
GGCTCTGGTATTATTAGCCGTTTGCCTGCATGTAAGCGCCGTCTCGCTGGCGCAGAAAGTGACCTTGTCGGAGCACGATGCTCCTTTGAAGAAGATCTTCCGGTCCATAAAAGAACAGACGGGCTATGTTTTCTTTTACAACTCATCCCTGCTCGACCGGGCGCATCCCGTAACCATTTCGGTAAAGGACGAGGACCTGCGGACCGTACTCGAAGCCTGTTTCCGCGACCAGCCTTTGTCATGGAATATCGTCAATAAGACGGTCGTGGTCTCGGCGCGCAAGGAGACGAATTTTACACCGCCGCCGGTGACGGCGGATACGGTACAGCCTTTTATCGTTACCGGGCGGATCACGGATGAAACGGGCAGGTATCCACTGGTGGGCGCCAATGTCGAGGTCGAAGGAAAAAAAGGCGTAGGCGCCGTCGCCGACAATAATGGTGAATTCCATCTTGCCGCCGCGCCCGGGGCCACGTTGCTGATCAGCTATGTCGGATACCTGACCCAGCGGGTAACCGTGCGGAGCCGGGGGCCGGTGCAGATACGGCTTGCCCAGGGAACCAAAGACCCATTGGCCAATATGGTCGTCACCGGTTATCAACTCATCAACAAAGAAAGTTTTACCGGGAATGCGATCACGGTCTCGGGGGAGGATCTGAAAAAAGTGAATCCGCAGAATTTCCTGGAAAGTATCTCGGTCTTCGATCCCAGTTTTAGCATTGCGCAGAACAATCTGGCCGGTTCGAATCCCAATACCCTCCCGAGCATCAATGTCCGCGGGTCTACGGGACTGCCTACGGGTGGGGGAGCGGTAGTGGCGCGGACCGATCTCACAAGCGATGTCAATCTGCCGACCTTTATCATGGATGGCTATGAGGTCAGTCTCGAAAAGGTCTTCGATCTCGATGTGAACCGCATCCGGAGCATCACGCTGTTAAAAGACGCTGCCGCCACGGCGGTATATGGCTCGCGTGCGGCCAATGGGGTTGTGGTGATCACCACCAAGGCGCCGAAACCGGGTAAGCTGCAAGTCTATTACAATTATGAGCTCAACACCACCGCGCCCGATCTGGACGAATATCATGTGTTGAATGCCCGACAAAAATTGCAATATGAAAAACTGGCGGGTTTATATGATACCGCCATGGTAAGGAATGGAGAATCCCAGGATCTTCTGAATAGTCTTTATTACGGAAAGTTGCTGAACGTCAACAGCGGGATCAATACCTACTGGCTGTCGCAGCCGTTGCGGACGACATACGGACAGAAGCATTCGTTGTATCTCGAAGGCGGCGATAACTCCATGCGTTATGGCGTCAATCTCCTGTACCAAACCTCGCCCGGCGTGATGAAGGGGTCTTCGCGCGACAGGTATGAACTGGGAATGGATCTGTCCTACAATCCCGGCAAGACGTTTATCTTCCGCAATAGTCTTTCCGTAGCGCAGGTCAACAGCCTGCAATCACCGTATGGCAGTTTTCAGCAATATGCCCAGATGAATCCGTATTTTCCCAAGACCGACAGCGCCGGACATATCCTGCAGGCGGTCGATTCATGGCAGGAATATACGGGTGGTACATCCTATGCCACCGACGTCGTACTCAATCCCATGTACGATGCAACCTTGCATAGCTTCAACAAATCGGCTTACCTGGAGGTGACGGATGCGTTTTCGGCGGAATGGAACATGGCGCGCGGATTGCGGCTGCGGACGGTAATCAGCTATGATCAGAAAAGATCCACTATCGACAGTTTCGCATCGCCGTTAAGCAATGCTTTCTATTTTTATAAGCCCAGGGATTACTCCACGAGAGGCAGTTATTTTTATGGGGAGGATGAGGAGAGAACGTTCGACGGAAGCGCCACGTTTACCTTTAACCGGCAGATCGGCTATCAGTTCATTAACCTCGCAGTGGGGGCGAATGCCCGCACTTATACTTCGGATATCAAGTCCTTGATAGCAACCGGTTTTACCAATGATGTGTTTACGAATATCGGGTATGCCAACGGGTATCAGCAAGGGTCGACGCCGGTAGGGGACTTTTCGCAAGAACGGCTGTTCGGCAGCTTTCTCAGCCTGAACTATTCCTGGCAGAATAAATATCTGCTGGATCTTTCCGTGCGCGAGGATGGATCTTCTCAGTTCGGCACCGAGAGCAAGGTCGCTCCATTTTGGGCGATGGGTATCGGGTGGAATGCCTATAAAGAAGACTTTTTGGTCGGATCGCCGGTGATCAGTCAATTGCGGTTCCGCGCCAGCACCGGCATCACCGGTTCGGTGTCCTTTCCGCCGTATCAAAGCGAGACGACCTATCATTATTACACCACCAACTGGTATTCCACGGGAGTAGGAGCCTCGGTCCTGGGTTATGGCAACCAGGGGTTGCAATGGCAAAAAACGCAGAACTATGACGCCGGAATGGATCTCGGGTTGTTCAAGGACCGGGTCGTGATCTCGCCGCGGTATTATTATAAATATACGCGGGGATTGCTGGCGGACATCGATCTGCCGCCGTCCACCGGTTTCCCTTCCTATACGGCCAACCTGGGGGATATGATCAACAAAGGGATCGAGCTGAACGTCAAGTACACTGTCATCCGGAACAGGAAGCTGAACGTCAGTCTTTTTGCCAATCTTGTCCACAATACCAATACGATCGCCAGGATTTCGGATGCGCTTAAGAACTATAATCAGAAGGCGAATCAGGCGCAGGAGACGGATAGCCTGAAGGCGACACCGTTGTTACGTTACCAGGAAGGGCAACCTCTCAGTATGATCTATGCGGTGCGTTCGCTGGGGATCGATCCGGAGAACGGCAAGGAGATCTTTGTGAAAAAGGACGGTACGCATACCTATACGTGGTCGGCGGACGATATCGTACCGGTGGCCGATCCAACGCCTAAGGTCAATGGCTCCTTTGGCTCGACGGTATCCTACAAACGCTTTTTGCTCAATGTGATCTTTACCACGCGGCTCGGGGGGAAAGACTATAACCAGACGCTGGTGGACAGGGTGGAGAATGCCGATCCCCGCTTTAATGTCGATAGCCGGGCGCTTACCGACCGGTGGCAGAAGCCGGGTGACCACGCGGCATTCAAGAACGTTGCCGATCTCGGATCGAGCTTTTTGTCGAGCCGGTTCATCCAGAACGACAATACCCTGGATTTTACGACGCTGTATTTGTCCTATGATTTTGACAAATCGGTTTATGCGCGAATGGGGATGAAGAACCTGCGGCTGGCGTTCACCATGAATGATGTTGCGCATTGGTCGACCTTCAGGATCGAGCGGGGGATCGATTATCCCTATGCCAAGAGCTTCACCCTATCTGTTCAAACCAGCTTTTAAATTGATTAGTATGAAGAAAATATCGATGTCTGTTCTTTTGTGTACCGTCGTTTTTGCTTCCTGCTCCAAATGGCTGGATGTGAAACCGCAGTCGCAGGTGGCGGCGGAGCAGCTGTTTGGCAGCCAGACGGGTTTTGAAGAGGCGTTGAACGGCGTATATACCCGTTGCAGCCAGCCGGGGCAATATGGGAACGAGCTGACCTTTGGTTTCCCCGATGTGCTGGCGCAGAATTATTCGATCCCGGCGCTGGACTACCAGCTGTATCTGCAGACCTCCATCTATAATTATTCCGATATCAATTTTATCTCGCGCAAGGATACAGTGTGGACGGGGTTGTACAATGCGATTGCGGATTGCAACCTGATCCTGGCCAACATCGAAAAGGGGAAAAAGCTGCTTTCCACCGTGGATTATGCGATCATCAAGGGCGAGACGCTGGGCATGCGCGGGTATTTGCATCTGGACCTGTTACGGCTGTTTGCGCCTTCTTATCTTAGTAACCCCGATGCGCCTGCGATCCCGTATGTCACGGATTTTACTGATAAGGTCACTCCGTTATCGACAGTGTCCGGTACGCTGGCCCTGATCATCAGGGATCTCGATAGCGCCAAGAGCCTTTTGAAACCGGTGGACCCGATCCTCAGCGCATCTTATGTGGTGGGATATGCATCCGACCATAGCAACACGGAGCAGAATAACCCGGCGCTTTTTCTGCAAAGCCGGAGAACGAGGCTGAACTACTATGCCGTTTGCGGCACGCTGGCGCGGGCCTATCTGTATATGAATGACCAGGCCGATGCGCTGAGCAATGCGCTCGAGGTGATCCATTCTAATAAATTCCCCTGGACGAATACGGCGGATTTTATTTCGGCCAATCCCCAGACGATCGACCGGGTATTATACAAAGAACTGTTATTCTGCTGGTATATACCGACGATGGGGCTGGATATGGAAACCCGGTTTCAGGATATCACTGGCAGCTATATCGGCGGCGCCGGCGGCGCCAACCTGTATGAGACGGGTGGAGTAGGCGGCGGCGATCTACGCTACAAAGAATGGTTTCAGCCGATCACGGATGTCAGCGGCAGCCGGCTGAATGTGGTGAAGTTCAGTCGCGACGCGGACACGAATCTCGCCCCGCTGGTAGCGCCGGCGTTGCGGCTGAGCGAGATGTATTATATCGCGGCGGAGTGTACGTATGATGCCGATCCGGGCCGGGCTACGGCTTATGTTGATTCCGTGCGCTTCCATCGCGGGATCGGGACGGCCATGACGGCGGTGAACAAACAGGATTTTCTGACACAGCTCGTAAAGGAGGCGAGAAAAGAATTTTATGGCGAGGGTCAGATCTTCTATATGTATAAACGACTGGGTATGCCCATAGTGGCGCCCTCGGGGCTAAGCTATCCGGCCGGCAACGGCATTTTCGTGCTGCCCTTACCCAATAATGAAATCGAATTCGGCAACCGATAACCATATTGCTATGCGTAAAACGATCATAGGTATTCCTTTTGTCCTTTTCCTGCTGGTCTCGTGTAAGAAAGGCGAGTACCTCGTTTATAACTCTCCCGACAATATCCATTTCAATTTTTCCGTGCCCACGGCCGACAGCATCGTGTATACGTTTGCTTTTACGCCCGGAAGATCATCGGACACCGTATATGTTCCCGTACAGCTTTCCGGCAGGCGGGTAGGGCACGACCGGAAATATGCGGTGGCGGTCACCGACAGCAATACTACGGCGGTCGCGGGCGAGCATTATGCGCCGTTGCTTTCGTCTTATGTTCTTCCTGCCGATTCAGGGTCGGCCTATCTGCCGGTTGTCATCTATAATACCGACAGTCTGCTCCGCAGGCGATCGGTGGCGTTGAGCCTGCGCCTGGTCGCGACGAGCGATCTGGGTGTGGTCATCGCCGATCAGGACATGGGGAAAGTGATCATCTCGAACAAGCTCGAGGAGCCGGGTTGGTGGACGATGTGGATGGGAGGATATTTTTCGAGCACCAAGTATCAGCTGTTTATCATCACCACCGGCCTGACGACCATGTCCACCAGTGGTCTGGACGCCCCTAAGAACCTGTATTATGTGAGCCTGTTGAGCAGCCTGCTCCAGGACCCGTTTGGTTGGGTGGCGGACAATCCGAAGTCGGGTTATGTACTGACGCAGCAGGCCGATGGCAGCTACAATTTTTATAGCGCGGGCAATCCCGCGGATGTGATCCCGCTGGTGCAGGATCCCGGTACGGGGACCTGGTTCTTTATCGACGAGAACGGCGCCGAGGTTATGTAATTCATCTTTCAAAAAAAGCGAACTCATGAAGCAGATCTTTTACTATATCGTTGTGGTGCTGGCTGGCTGTGCTATGGCAGCCTGTTACAAGGACATGGGCAATTATACGTACAAGGTGCCGCCGGCTCCGGTGGTGAAGGGGCTGGATTCCATGTATGCCGCCACGCTCGGTGATACCCTGCTGGTTCAGCCTACGGTAACGATCGGCGAGACGAGCCCCCACTTAGGTTTCGAGTGGCGGATCGATGTTCCGGCGGCGGACAGCTCGATCTTTTTCTACGGCCCGAAGCTGCAATACGTTTTCGGACTGCCCCCCGGACTTTACCCAGCGCTGCTAACGGTTATCGACAGTGGCAACAACATGCATTATTTCTATCATTTTTCCGTTAGCGGCGTCACCGAATACGGGGCGGG
>DASZOW010000273.1:0-9613 GCA_035550615.1 Puia sp. | reverse complement strand
CATCCCCGGATACGGCGATATTCAACATGCTCGTATCCTCTGCTTCCATCTTATAACCATAAGTGTCCTCGATCATCCCCGCGATGTCCTTCAACCGCGTATTATCGAAATGGAATTCATGCCGCGTCCAGCCGGAACGCGCTGCAACATCCTTATCGTCATTGATCGTAGCATGCTCCGCCGCATCGATCCGCACCACCTGCCCGGGCCGCAGGATCACCGCCGTCCGCTTCTCCAACACCGCGGAATCTTTTCCATGCACGGACAATTTTACCTTACCCTCTTCCAGCGACACGACCGCTTGCTCCCTCCGCACATTTACATTGAACTTCGTCCCCAATACCTCGACATCTACCTGCCGCGTGTGGACAACGAACTTCGCCACCGTAGCGGGCTTCTTCTGCACCTGGAAATAGGCCTCCCCCTCCAGCCAGACCTGGCGGCCCGAAACATCCGACCAGTCTTCCGGGATCCGGATGGTGGAATTGGCATTCAGCGTTACGACGGAACTGTCGGGCAACATGATATTCTTGATCTCTCCATACCCGGTCCTGATCTGGGAATACTGCAAATGACCCGTCCTGGCCCCGATCCACCAGACGCCAAAGGAAATAGCCGTCAGACATGCCGCCACGGAAAGCACCCGCACCAGACGGACTACCCTTCCACGCCCTATCCTCGTCCGCCCATTCTCCTGTTGCCTGATGGCCGCCTCCACAGCCTTCCAGTTTTCCTCGCGCAGACGATCGCTCACCGCCTTTGGCTGGAATCCAAAAGGTAGATCCTTATTCTCCATATCATTGTTCGTAAGCTCGTCCATGAGGCGCTTTTATCCTTCAAGACACGCAAATGGGATTTTCATACCCCATTTTCAAAAAATATTTCTGTCCATGTACAAACGGTAGACCGCCACGAGATAAAAAAGCATCGACAGCAGATTGGCCGATCGCAATTTTTGCAGGGCTTTTTGAGTGAGATTCAATACGCTCTGATAATGGATACCCATGACCTCCGCGATCTGGGAATAATCCATTTCTTCAAAATAACGTAAATAAATGACTTCCTTTTGCCGGCGCGGCAATTCGTTCAACAACGCCGCGATCTTATTCTGCAGGTTCGCATATTCCTCATTACGCACCACGATCTCCTCGGGTCCAAAATCGATGTCCGGACGGGGCAGCCCACCGATATGCAGTTCCCGGATCTGCAGATTACGCAGCTGGTTCAACACCTGCCGCCGCAATGCGGTAAAAAAATATGGCTTGACCTTCTGGACGATCCCAATACTCTCCCGCCGCACCCAGATCTTCACAAAAAGGTCCTGGACCGCATCATTCGCCAGCTCCCCATCCTGCAATAGCTTCAAAGCATAATTGTACAATCCCTTGAACAGCTCCCGATGGATGTCCCGGAAAGCATCCGCATCCCCCTTGAGGGCCAGACTCCATAAGCTTTCTAATTGATCTGTATATAACGGATTATTATCCATTTAGTTAGTTCAGAATGGTCGCCCTTTGCCACGCACGGATGCCATATTTTCTCCGGCAAAAATAGCCCAATCATCTTTTTTCAAGACATTTTGTCTTTTAATTCGGTATTGGCAGGAATATTGAAAACGTACCTTTGCGCCACGTATGGCCTCCAAACCACCAAAAAAGGACAAAAATCGAGATATGACCGACATCAACAATATAGATGACCAGGGACGTAACGACCTGGACGATTTGAACACCGATGAAAATATCGCAGGCGCCACCCGCCTCGATGATATCAGCGCCCGGGAAGAGGAAATGGAACGCCTCAAGGACGAGCTTCAGGAACAGAAGGACAAATACCTCCGCCTGGTCGCCGAATTCGATAACTTCAGAAAACGCAACGCCCGGGAGAACCTCGAGCTCCGCCAGACCGCCGGCAAAGAGGTCATTATCTCCCTCCTCGACGTGCTGGACGACTGTGACCGCGCCGAAAAACAGCTCCAGAATACGGACGATATCGCTCAGATCAGGGAAGGCGTCCAGCTGGTATTCTCCAAGCTCCGCTCCACCCTGCTTTCCAAAGGCCTGAAACCTATGGGAAGCGTCAACACGGATTTCGACGTGGAAAAACATGAGGCCATCACCGAGATCCCCGTTCCCGATCCCACCCTCAAAGGAAAGGTCATCGACGAAGTACAAAAAGGATACTACCTCAACGATAAGATCATTCGTCATGCCAAAGTGGTAGTAGGCAAATAACCCCCGACATCCTGTTAAAAGATTATGGCAAAAAGAGACTATTACGAAATATTGGGGATCGCCAAGGGTGCCTCCGCAGAAGAGATCAAAAAGGCATACCGCAAAGTAGCGATGCAATACCACCCCGACCGCAATCCCGGCGACAAATCCGCCGAAGAAAAATTCAAAGAAGCGGCCGAGGCCTATGAGGTATTGAGCGATGCCGACAAACGGGCCCAGTACGACCGCTACGGACACGCCGGCCTCTCCGGCAATGGCCGTGGATTCGGCGGCGGCAACATGAACATGGATGATATCTTCAGCCAGTTCGGCGCTATCTTCGGCGACGACATCTTCGGCAGCTTTTTCGGCGGCGGCCGCAGAGGCGGCGGCAACTCCCGGGGCCGCGGCGTCCGGGGTAGCAATCTTCGCGTCAAGATCAAGCTCAACTACGAAGAGATCGCCAAAGGGGTCTCGAAAAATATCAAGGTCAAAAAATATGTCTCCTGCAACACCTGCAGCGGCAGCGGGGCCAAAGACAAGAATAGCATCCAAACCTGCTCCACCTGCGGCGGCAGCGGCCAGGTACGTCGCGTCAGCAATACCTTCCTGGGTCAAATGCAGACCGTCACCACCTGCCCCACCTGCAACGGAGAAGGTTCCATCGTCACCGCTAAATGCTCCGTTTGCAAAGGGGAAGGTCGCGTATACGGCGAAGAGACCGTAACCATCGACATCCCGGCCGGCGTACAGGAAGGCATGCAGCTCAGCGTAGGCGGCAGAGGCAATGCCGGCGAACGCGGCGGATCAGCCGGCGACCTCATCATCCTCATCGAAGAAGAACAACATCCCGAGCTTCACCGCGACGGTCTCAATGTAGCCTTCGAGCTGCATATCTCCTTTACCGACGCGGTATTCGGCCTCCAGGCGGAAGTACCGACCATCGACGGCAAAGCCAAGATAAAAATTCCGCCAGGCACCCAAAGCGGCAAGATCTTCCGGCTCAAAGGCAAAGGCTTCCCCGGCGTCAACAGCTACGAAAGAGGCGACCAGCTCATCCATGTCAACGTCTGGACGCCACAGCACGTGACCCCCGAAGAAAAAACGATGCTCGAAAAACTCAACGACTCACCCAACTTCCAGCCAAAACCGGACAAGAACGAGCGCAGTTTCTTCGATAAAGTTCGGGAAATGTTTACATAAGGGCCCCGAGAGCGCCCTGACGCGCCCGGCGCGCCGTCACTCTTCATGCTTTTTATGCCGCGATGATCGCCCATAGATCTTTCGAGCCTTCTCGATCAGCGTGATGAACTCCTGCTGCATCGCATCCTGCGGATCACTCGACTGCTGCGCCATCTCGATCGCATCCTTCCAGCCGGCCTGACGCGTGAACCGCGATTTCTTTAGCAACGCCCCAAAAAGCGCTATCGACGAAGCAAAACGATAACAAGGTTGCAGCTCGCGGAAAGGGATCGTTTGACTGGCGCAGTCATACGAGCTCACCCTGGCAGTCGGATCATGCGGAATATGATAATTCAATTGCACCCGCGCGATCCGGTCCGCATCCCGTACCTCCGTAGTATCCGGGTTCGCAGGTACGATCTCGAAAAGTGCAAGCAGCGAATGCCCCGACCCTACCTCCCCTCCCTGCAACTGGCTCAGGGAATCGGATAACATCTTTACCTTATTGTCGAACCCTATCAGCCGGTATCGCTTGACAAGACCCGGATTGAACTGAATATTCACATAGGCATCGTCGGCCACCGCATACACGGTCTGCGTAAACTCACGCACCAGCACCTTCTCCGCCTCCCGCTCGTCATCCAGGTACGCAAAATTGCCATTCCCGTTCTTCGCCATCGCCTCCAGCTTGGAATCCTTATAATTGCCCATCCCAACGCCCAGGCAGGTCAGATAGATGCCCCAATCCTTATACTGGGTCACCAGCTTCTCGAGCTCACCCTCCGATGTCTCCCCTTCATTAAAATCTCCATCCGTAGCCAGGATCACCCGGTTATTCCCCCCTTTGATAAATTCGCTCTTGGCCAGCCTGAAAGCGGCCCGGATTCCCGCCTCGCCCGGTGTGGCCCCACCAGGCGCCAGATCGTCGATCGCATCCAGGATCTTCTTCTTCTCGACCCCGGAAGTAGGCTGCAATGCCACGGCTACCGAAGCTCCGTAAGTCACGATCGAAAGGGTATCTATTGCCCGCAGATTATTGACTAACAGCCCAAAAGCGGATTTCAGCAAAGGCAGCTTATTCGGCAGGTCCATCGACCCGGAAACGTCTATCAGCAACACGAGATTGGCCGGCGGAATACGCGCGGGATCGAGCTTCCGGGCGCACACCTGCAAAAAGAGCAAGCGGTCGGCGCCATTCCACGGACACTCGGAAAGCCGCGAATGCAACGCAAACACGCTGTCCCGCGGCGGATCGATATAGCCGAAATTAAAATAGTTCAACAACTCCTCGATCCGTACCGCATCCGGCGGGATCGTACTGCCCATATTCAGAAAACGCCGGACATTGCTATACGATGCCTTGTCGATCGTGACGGCAAAACCGGTCTCCGGATAACGCAAGGCCGGTATAAAATCATTCTCGACAAGCGAACTATACGTCTCGTGCCCCACCGTCCAGTCCTTCCGGTCCGTAGCCCGCAGATCCTTGGTGAGCGATAACAACCCTCTTTTGTCCGGCACCGACGGCGTCGAAACCACGCTCGAACGCAGCTGTATCGTCTGATATTTATTGGTATTGACAGGCAGGGTCAGGGTCTGATAACCCTCCGCCGACAAGGTGATGGTATCCGCAGCCGCAGGTACAGGTATCCCAAAGGCCCCCGAACTACCGGAATGATAGAGAAATCCGCTGCTATGTAACCGGATACTCACATCTGGCAGAAGACCGTTATTCTCGTCCTTTATCTCCCCACGCAGATAATACTGCCCTTGCGAAGCATAAAAGCATAGAGAACACATTAGCAGGAGTAATGCGGATTTCAATCGGATATTTTGATTAAAATTAATGCGTTCTTTCCTCTTTGTCAAGAACTATTCTATTCTACTAGCTGGTAGATGGACGGGATATTTCTCCCTAATCCATCATAATCAAGGCCATAGCCAAGCAGGAACTTATTGGGGACGGAAAAACCGAGATAATCCACGGTTATCGGGTAAACAGTCGCCTCCGGCTTATGCAGCAGGGCCGCGATCTTCATGGAAGCCGGTTGCTGATGCTCCAGCTGCGGCAGGAACTCGCTCAACGTCTTGCCCGTATCCACAATATCCTCCACGATCACCACGTGCCGCCCATGCAGATCGGTATCCAATCCGATCGCCGTGATCACCTGCCCCGAAGACTTCGTCCCCTTATACGAAGCCAGCTTGATAAAGCTGATCTCCGACTCGATACTGATCTTCTTGAACAGATCCGACGCAAACATGAAAGCGCCGTTCAGGATCGCAATAAAAAGCGGCTTCTTCCCGGCATAGTCCTCGTCTATCCTCGAGGCGATCACCCTGATCTTCTCATCGATCGATTCTGCGCTTATATACGGCTCGAATGCCTTGTCGTGTACCCTTAGAATAGACATATTTGTGACGCGTATAATTTGTACGGACCTCCGGCCCGTTATTAACGTTTGTTGTCCACCAGCCTCGGCCGCGACGGCGCCGACCCCTGCAGATAGATCCGCTCCCCGGTTACGGGCTGCACCCCCGGCGTCAGCTGATTCATCTCCAGCAGATCCTGGTAACGGATACCCTCGGCCTGCGAAATATCGTACAGGCTTTCACCTTTCTTCACTACATGATATCCCGTCGAACCGGTCCGCCGCTTGCGCTGCAAAAAGATCAGCTGCCCCTTTACCAACACATCCTCTTCCTCCATATCGTTGAACTCAAGCAGCCGCGGCAGCGGAACATCGTACTGCGCCGCAATGGCCAGCAAAGAGGACCCGGCCCGGCCATATACGACCCTCGTCCGGTTGATCGTAAACTCACCCTGTGGATACGCTACCGCTAAGGAATCTGAAACGCCCAAGGCGCCCGGCTCCGCCCCTGTTTTAGCGCCGCCTGGCTCCGCCCCTGCCACACTTCCACCGGCCCCGAGACCCGCTACTCCATCCGTACCCCCCTGCCCCATCGGCGTAATGGCCGCAACCTGCGGCACACCCGGCATCGTCAGCACCACCTCATCCGACGGCTTCAGCTTGCCCATCGCAATTAGCGTATATTGCTCTAAGTTATAGTCCTTGATGAGCTTGATCAAAATCTGCGAATATTTGATATTCGTCGCATAACCGGCCTTTTTCAGCCCGTACGCCCACCCCTCGTAATCCGTAGGCGCCAGATCGAAAAGAAAAGCATACCGGCTGCCATGACGCAGAAAATCGGAATGATCCCGGTACGAATCCTCTGCCGTGGCATAGCTGCGGAAACACTCGTGCCGGGCGTCATCATCATGATAAACGACCCCGCCCTTCCAATCATCCTTGCACTTGATCCCGAAATGATTGTTCGACGCCTTTACCAGCTCGCTGGTCCCCGCCTCCGTCTCATGCAGCCCCTGCGCCAGGATGATCGCCGCAGGAACGCCAGAACGCTGCTCCTCCTCCATCGCCAGCATCTTGTAAGTATTCACATAGATCACTCCATTCGCACTCATCTGCGCCATCGACGGCAAGACCGCCGACAGCATCAAAGCCATTATCAAAAGGTTTACCCGCATCGGCCAATTACTTTTTTCGTATAAAGAACAATCCATCCCGGATCGTAACCATCACCTTTTCCACCGTCTCATCGGCCGCCACCAGCTCATTGAAAGCCTGTATCGCTTTCGCACTCTTCCCTTCCACCTGCGGCGCCAGGACCTGCCCATGAAATAATACATTGTCCGCAATGATCAAACCTCCCGGCCGCACCCGCGGCAACACCATCCGGTAGTAATCGCAATAACCCGTCTTGTCGGCATCTATAAAAACGATATCCCAGACCTCGTCCAGGGCTGGGATGATGGCTAACGCATTTCCCCGGTGCAATATTATCTTCTCCGCCTGATTTGACCGGGCAAAATACCCTGCCGCCAGATCGGCATCTGCATCCCGCAGCTCCACCGTATGCAACCGGCCATCCTCCCCTAACCCCTCCGCCAGGCAAAGCGCGCTATAGCCCATAAACGTACCGATCTCCAACACCCGCCGCGGACGCAACAGCTGGCTCACCAACGCCAGCAACTGCCCCTGTAGCGGACCGCTAAGCATATGCGCTTCCGGATGATGGCTCTTCGTATACGCTTCGATCTCGCCCAGCAAACGCCCGGGCTTCGAAGAATATTTCTCCGCATACGACTCTGCCAATGGATTTATGATTTCCATGGATGCAAATATAAGTTAATTGCCTATCCCGCCGGGCCGCACAGCCGCCTCACCCGCCGGCCGGGCCGACAACGCCCATAACCCTAAAAAGGTCAGAATTCCGTTGATCATCAACAGTTCCAGCCCTATCTGAAAACCACCCAGCCACTCGGCCGAATATTGACTCAGAAAATAACAGCAGACCGGCGCCAGCAGACACACCGCCGTAACCTTCCAGGTATCGGGCAACACCCGCCGCGTAAAGATGCCGAAAGCAAAAAGCCCCAGCAACGGCCCGTATGTATAACCCGCCAGCTCCAATATGGTGTAGATGATGGATTTCCGGTCCACCCATTTGAACACCAGGATGCACAGCAGGAAGAGGATCGTAAAGCTGATATGCACGACCAGCCGCATCCGCCGCACCCGCGCCTCGGTATACCCCGCCCTACCCTTTAGATTCAGCATATCGATACAGAAAGAAGACGTCAACGCGGTCAACGCCCCATCGGCACTGGGAAATAACGCCGAGATCAGTCCGATGATAAAGATGATGGAAATGGCCTGCGGCAGATACCCCAAAGCCATCGTCGGGAACAGATCGTCCGGCGCCATTACATGCCCCTTGAACATCAGCTTCGTCCCCTCATAAGCCGCCCCCAGGTGCATGCTGTAGAGATACAACAAACCACCCAGGAACAGGAACATAAAACTCACGAACGCCATCACGAAACTAAACGTCACGACATTCTTCTTCGAATCCCGCAGATTGCTGACACTGATATTTTTTTGCATCATCTCCTGGTCCAGCCCCGTCATCGCAATGGCGATGAACATGCCCCCGGCGATCTGCTTCAGAAAAAATCCTTTGCCCGTTACACCGGTGTCGAACACCCGCGTAAACCCCTGGCTCCCCAGCCGCTCCCACGCCCCGCCCAGGCTAAGATGCAGCTGACCAAGGATGTACACGATACATACCGCCAGCCCCAACAGCATGAACGTCGTCTGCAGCGTATCGGTATACACGATCGTCTTCACCCCGCCCTCGAACGTATACAGCAGGATCATCAGCAGGATCACAAACGTCGTCAGCCAGAACGGAATACCCATGCCCCGCAAAATGAACACATGCAGCACGTTGATCACCAGGTATAGCCGCGCCGTAGCGCCTACCGTCCGCGAGATCAGGAAGAACAAAGCCCCCGTCCGGTAAGCCACCTGCCCGAACCGCGTATGCAGATAATTGTAAATGGACGTCAGCTGAAGCCGGTAATACAATGGCAACAACACAAACGCGATCACCATATACCCGATCCAGTTCCCGATGATGACCTGCATATAACCGAACGCCTTATGCGCGCCGCCGGCAAAATCTCCCACGGTGCCGGGCACACTCACAAACGTGACCCCCGACAACGAAGTCCCGATCATCCCGAACGCCACCAGCATCCAGTTGGAATTGCGATTCCCGATAAAAAAGGATTCATTGTTCGAATGCCTCGACGTACGCCAGGCTATCCCCAGCAACAAAAGGAAGTAAGAGATAACAAAAACAAAAAGCAACCAGGATGACATCCTTGAAATTAAGGATTAATTTCGTACCACCATGTCTATAAAATGCATCGCCGTCTTCTGCGGCTCGAAAACCGGGAAAAATCCGCTCTTCGCTCAACACACCGCAGAACTGGGCAACCTCATCGCCTCACGAAAAATAAAGCTCGTCTACGGCGGCGGCAAAGCCGGCCTAATGGGCATCATCGCCGACACGGCCCTCGCCGGCGGCTCCCACGTCACCGGCATCATCCCGAAACTCCTGATAGAATGGGAGACCCAACACCAGGGCATCACCGAACTCCACACCGTCGCGGATATGCACATCCGGAAAAAAACGATGTACGAACATTGCGACGCCGCCGTCATCCTCCCCGGCGGCTTCGGCACCCTCGATGAACTATTCGAAATGCTTACCTGGAACCAGCTCAAGATCCATAACAAACGCATCTTCATCCTCAACTCGGCTGGATTTTACGACGCGCTGCTTGA
>DASZOW010000272.1:0-2321 GCA_035550615.1 Puia sp. | reverse complement strand
TCTGGAGGTACAGCGGAAAGTGGTCTGCGAAGAGTTCAAGGAGCACTATATCAACAAGCCATACGGGGATGTATGGTTCAAGATGCGGGAGCTGACGTATAAGCAGCACCCCTACCGCTGGATGACCATTGGCAGCAAGCTGAGCCATATCGAGGAGGCGCAGCTGGAGGATGTACGGCAATTCTTCTTTAAATACTATCGTCCTGTAAACGCCATTCTTGTCGTCGCGGGCAAAGTGAGCGTGGCGCAGGTCCGCGAGCTGGCGCAAAAATGGTTTGGGGATATCCCTTCGGGTGAGAAGTATGTACGCAATCTTCCGAAGGAGCCGGCCCAGCATGAGATCCGCAAGCTGGAAGTGACTGGCGACGTGCCGCTGGACGCGCTGTACAAGGCCTATCCCATGGCTGCGCGTACCGAGCCCGGCTATTATGTAGCGGATCTGATCACGGAGATACTGGGGGGAGGGGCTTCTTCCCGATTGCACCAGACACTGATAAAGGAAAAGAAGTTATTCAGCCAGATAGAATGTTATCATACGGGCTCGGTAGATCCCGGGCTGCTTGTGATCGAAGGCAAGCTGATCAAGGGTGTCACGCTGGAAGAGGCGGACAAGGCGGTGGATGAAGAGCTTGCCCGCATGATGAAGGAGCGCGTATCCGATCTCGAACTAACGAAAGTGAAGAACAAGACCGAGTCAGCCATCGTATTCGAGGACATGAGCGTGATGAACCGCGCCAACAGCCTGGCTATATATGAATTGCTGGGAGACGCCAATATGATGAATACGGAATTGGGCAAATATCAGTCGGTGACGGCCGAGGAGATCCTGCAGTACAGTCAACGGATCTTTGATGTTAAGAACAGCAACACGCTTTACTATCACAGTGGTCAGCCCAAAGGAGGGGTCACTCATGCTTAATCGAACGATCGCACCACCTATAAAGGACGCAAGAGATTTCAACCTGCAATTGCCGATGTACCGGAAGCAGGTGCTTAGTAATGGAGTAGAGGTTTATGCCATCGACCTGGGTAATGAAGACGCCATGATGATCAGCTGGATCTTCGATGCGGGCAACTGGCATGAAAAAAAGAACGGGGTGGCGGCTGCTGTGAGCGCGCTTTTGAAGAATGGCACATCCGCCCGCACCGCCTTTCAGATCAGCGAGCATTTTGAATATTATGGCGCCTTTCTGAGCAGGGCTTCTCATCATGAGACGGCGGATATCACGCTCCACTGTCTTACCCGGCACCTGCCCGAGCTATTGCCCGTGATCGCCGAGCTGATCGCGGATCCTACCTTTCCCGAGGAAGAGTTGAGCATCTACAAGAAGAATGCTTCTCAGCGACTGCAGGTGAATCTGAAGAAGAGTGATTTTGTTGCCGGCAGGCTGATCGAGTCCTACCTGTATGGATTTGATCACCCGTATGGGCGGTATAGCATGCTGGAAGATTTTCAGCGTTTCGGACGGGAGGATCTGCTTGCGTTCTATGAGCGCCACTATCGCCGGGGCGCGTGCCGTATACTTGTTGCCGGCAAGTTGCCGGAGTCGCTGCCACAGGATATGGAGCGTTATTTTGGGGGAATGTCCCTGCATGCTCCTGTGGCGCAGGATCCTGCCACCTGGCCTGTCATCCGGCCGGCTGCTGAAAAAAAATACGATGTGGTCAATGACCCGGACGGTGTTCAGGGGTCTATCCGGATAGCCCGCAATTTTCCCAACCGGCATCATCCCGACTTCCAGAAAGTGCAGGTGCTGAACAATGTGTTTGGCGGATTTTTTGGGTCGAGGCTTATGACGAATATCCGGGAGGACAAGGGGTATACGTATGGGATCTACAGCTACCTGGTGAACCTCCGGCAGGAAAGCGCGCTGATGATCACTACGGAGGCGGGTAAGGACGTTTGCAGGGCGACCATTGAAGAGGTATACAAGGAAATGGAGCTGCTGCGGGAAGAGCTGATCGATGAGGAGGAGCTGGCGATGGCCCGGAATTTTGCCATAGGCACTATCCTGGGGGATCTGGACGGTCCGTTCCAGGTAGCCAGCCGCTGGAAGAATCTTATTCTCAATGGTCTGAATGAGAAATATTTTTATGAGGGCATCCGGATCGTGAAGTCCATTACGCCTGAGGAGCTGCGGGAGCTGGCGAGGAAATACCTGCATCCGGAGGCGTTCTTCGAGCTGGTGGTGGTATAATGTACCAGGAACCGCCGGGGCGGTTCGTCAGCAATTTTTTATTTATAATGAACCTGTTAGGGGTCGGCCGTCTGCGGCGGCGAGCGAGCCGGGGGCCCGATGTGCATAGACATTGAAAAATAG
>DASZOW010000271.1:0-3592 GCA_035550615.1 Puia sp. | reverse complement strand
GAAAAGGGCTAACGCTCTTGGGGAATTCACACCCCGGCCTCGCCTCTTCCCGCCTCCGTTCCCCACCATCGAACTGCTGCCGCCCCTCTTTCCTGCGCACCGGTCCGACTTCCGGCCCTCCCACTCCCGCTGGCAAACTATTTGACCAGAAAAAGGAAACAACCTTAAAAAAACTCATTATGGGAGGTCTACTCTACATTATCGCCGTCATCCTGATCATCGCCTGGGCAATCGGTTATTTCGGCTACCACGCCGGCGGCATCATCCATGTCCTGCTGGTCATCGCCGTCATAGCCATCCTGCTTCGGGTGATCCGCAGCGCCGACTGATCCCCGCCCCATCCGATCCCGCCTGCCGGCCTACCGGCAGGTTTTGTCATGCCCATCCCCCCCGCTTCGACATCCCCGACCACGGTACCCGTTCCCCCAAGCTTCGACGTCCAAGATTACGATGCCCGTTCCTCCGACTTCGACGTCCCAGGCTACGCCGCCTGCCCCCGCTTCGACGTCCCCACCACGGTCCCCTTCCGCGCCGCCGGCCCGCCATCCCAGCAAACACGCGATAGCCGATAGTCTCGCATTTCGTATCTTAGTAGGAACCTTATGCCTACTCACACCGACCACTACACGAATGTTCTCCGCTTCTGGCGTTCCGTGGAAACCTTTAGCTTCCCTGATCTCGGCCGGAGCAGATCGGATAGCATCGAGACCGTTCTATCGCCCGGCGATCCCCTTCCATGGGAAACCCGTACCGCCGAACCGCCCGCACAGCCCGAATACGAATCCCCCACAAACCCGCCCGGTCCATTTACCCCGGCCCCCGGCAACGATCGCCCCTTTCCCCCGGCTCCCGACAACGGTCATCCCCTCCCCCCACGCGCCGAAAACGTTCGCCCCTTTCCCCCGCCACCCGAAGGCCGGCGCTGGAAACATACCCTCTACTTTCATATTGTTCAAAAAGAAGCCGTGACCGCCGAGCTGGCCAGACTCACCGCCTCCGCAGAATACCGCGAACCAGTAAGCGGCCAAACCTGCTTTAGCGTACTCGTCGTCAACCAGGATGGCATCCCCGGTGCCCGCGCCTATGCGCCCGCCGCCTTTGTATACGCCATCAAGCTCATCCGCGAAAAACATGATCCGGAAGAGCTCACCGAGCTGCTCAAAGAAGCGCAGGACACCTGGCAACCTCGTTTTGGTATAAAGCCGGAAGAAGAGCCGATCCCGCTGACATGGCCGATGCTCAAAAACGAGCTCGCCTATCTTCGTCGCATCACCGCGAACACGATGCCTGCCAACCCGGCAATCCTTTGTATCTCGGAACTAACAACCAATGGTTCACACCTCGATGCGCCATTCCTCAACAGTTACCATATTCAGGACCTCGACACCCTGATCCGCCATCCGCGCGGTCTCGGCCTGCCCCTGCAACGATTCCTCACGCCGGAGATCGATATGTCAAAAAGAAAGGATCTGCTCGACCCAGCCGTCCTTATAAACTATGTGCATCCCAAATATCTGCCCGCGGGCCGCTGGCCGGCCAATCCCGCTCAGGGCCTTTATAGCGCACAGCTGGCGGCGCTGAACATCACCTGCACTAACTTCGATGCCGATGCCCCGGCCTCGGGGTCAAAACAGGACGAACCGGTTCATGGTTCACCCCTTCTCGGTATCAATGGCCCACCCGGCACCGGCAAGACCACATTGCTAAGAGAGATCATCGCCGATATCATCGTCGGCCGTGCAAAAAACCTGTTAAACGCCCATGTCGAAAGCCTTTTTTCAGCCTCCCGGACATCAATAACCGAACATGCAGGCTATTACCAGGTCGACAGTGCCGTCTTCAGTGGCCACGGGATCGTCGTCGCCAGCAATAACAATACCGCTATCGAGAACATCTCCCGCGAACTGCCCCAACTCCAAAGTATCGACATCGACGCATTCCCCAATGCCGAATATTTCTCCATGCCCGCCACGGCCATTCATGGTACCATCTCGTGGGGATTGCTAAGCGCCGTACTGGGCCGGTCCGCGAACCGCGCGGCTTTTGTCGATAAGTTCTGGTTTCACCGGGGGGACAGCTTCAACAAACATCTCCGCGATCTGTACGATGACGCCGATTCCGCCACAGCTAATTTCGTAGCGGTCGCCCAGGAGCTCCGAGAGCTCCTCGATGAATATGAACGTTTTCAAAAACTGGCGGCCGCCTACCACGATGCCGTGCTCAATAGCAAAGTCAAAGGCGAAGCACACCAGCCACCCGCCACCCAACCGCTCACCCATGATCCGCCCGCCGCCGGTCCGCTCACCCATGATCCGCTCACTGCCGCTCGCACGCAGCTGATCACGGAATATGAACTTCACCCCGACAACCTCCCGGGTCCGGATTTCACCAGCCTCTCCACCGAAACCCTCCATCGGATGATGCCATATTCTTCGGAAAAAGTAAACACGCTTCGCAGTAATATCTTCTTACGCAGCCTCGAGTTGCACGAATGGGCCATCCGCGCCAACCCCCGCCAGTTCCAAACCAACCTAAGCAGCTTTGTCGATCTGATATCCCACAAACACCGGGAAAAGTTCGATGAGAACATTGCCGCGATCCTTTGGGATACCTTCTTCTTCTGTATCCCGGTGGTGTCGGTGACGTTGGCGTCCTTCACCCGCCAGTTTTCAAGGATGGGGACGGGCTCTATCGGTTGGTTGTTGGTCGATGAGGCCGGTCAGGCGACCTTGCCGTCTGTCTGTGGCGCCCTCTGGCGCTCCAAACGCAGTGTCCTTATCGGTGACACTTTGCAGATTCCGCCGGTTGTGACGATCCCGGAAGGCCTCGGCCGACTGCTGCAAAGACAGTATAAGGTCAGCGACGATACATGGTCACCGATCCATGAATCCGCGCAATCCCTTGCCGACCGTGCAACCGCCGTCGGTGCTTGGTTGAAAGTGCCCGGAACGGGCCAAACCCACGAGACCGGCCAGCCCATCGAAAAGCGCGAGCCCCGCGCCCGGCCCGCCGGAAAACACACCGCCGCAGCCCAGCCTGCATGGACCGGCATCCCACTCCGTGCCCACCGTCGCTGCGACGAACCCATGTTCTCCATTGCCAACACCATCGCCTACAATGGCCAGATGGTCCGGGTCTCCCGCGGCATCCCAACCGGTTCCACCTCAAGCCCCCATACCAACACCACTTCGCCCCTGACCAGCGCCCCACCAAGCACCTGGATCGACGTCCAGGGATTTATTAACGACGGCCACACGATCACCGAAGAGCTCGACGCCGTCGAACAGCTCCTTCAAGTCCTCGCTAACTACCCCGGAAAGATCTTTATCATTTCCCCATTCCGGATCATCGCCGAAGCCTGTCATCAAAGGTTCACCACAGGCGACAAGATCCAGTGCGGCACCATCCATACCTTTCAGGGCAAAGAAGCCGAAACCGTCCTCCTCGTCCTCGGCACGCTGCCGGCAAGCAAACAGGCACGTCATTGGGTCGCCGCCACACCCAACATCCTCAACGTCGCCATAACCCGGGCCCGTCATCGGCTATACGTCATCGGTAACCGCAGGATCTGGTCCGCCCATCGATATTTCAA
>DASZOW010000270.1:0-2279 GCA_035550615.1 Puia sp. | reverse complement strand
AGCTGGGTGTGGAGTTCGTAGAACAGCCGTTGGCCAAGGACAACTGGGAAGGGATGAAGACACTGTACCGGGAATCGCCGCTGCCGCTGATGGCGGACGAGTCTTGCGTCAAAGAGGAAGACGTGGATGCGTGTGCCGGTCATTTCCACGGCATCAATATCAAGCTCACCAAATGCAGCGGCCTGACGCCGGCGCGCCGGATGATCCAGCGGGCCAGGGAGCTGGGCATGAAGGTCATGGTAGGAAGCATGAATGAAAGTTCCATCGGGAGTGCGGCTATCGCGCATCTGTTGCCCGAGCTCGACTATGTAGATATGGACGGCCCTCTGCTGCTGACGGAGGACGTCGCCACGGGGCTGGCATTCGATGCGGATGGAAAGGCGATAATTCCCAGGGGCCCCGGCTTAGGCGTTCAATATACCGGTCTTTTCTCCAACGATTTGACAAAATAGATGTAAGTTTGACATTTACCGATCAGCTATATGACAAGTACAGACACTATCCCTTCTCTGGCATTCCGGGTCCGGGAGAAATTCCAGCAGGTTTTTGGTACCAAGGATTATCTCGCGGTCCGTTCTCCCGGCAGAGTGAATCTTATAGGGGAGCATACCGATTATAACAACGGGTTCGTGCTGCCGGCAGCTATCGATAAGGCCATTTATATGGTGGTGAACCGGCGGACCGACGACGAGATGCGTATCGTCTCGCTGGATCTGGATCGGGTCTATCAGGGGTCGGTGAAGCGGCTGCAGCCGTCGGGATTGCACTGGCCGGACTATATTCTTGGGGTGATCCAACAGTTACAGGCGCTGGGGTTTACCGTCGGCGGTTTCAACTGCGTGTTCGGCGGTGATATTCCGCTGGGCGCCGGCATGTCCTCTTCGGCAGCGCTGGAATGCGCCACGGCCTTTGTGTTGAACAAGCTGTTCGGCTACGACCTGGAGCAGATGGCCATGGTGAAGCTCGCGCAAAAAGCAGAAAATGTATTTGTAGGCGTGCAATGCGGCATCATGGATCAGTTTGCAAGCATGTTCGGCCGTAAGGATCATGTGATCCGGCTGGACTGTCAGAGCCTCGACTATACTTATTTCCCGTTCAAGATGGGGGACATCCGCATCGTATTGCTGGATACCAATGTCAAGCATTCGCTGGCCTCCTCCGAATACAATACCCGCCGGCAGCAATGCGAAGCGGGGGTGCGGCTGGTGCAAAAATATCATCCCGATGTAAAAAGCCTGCGGGATGTCAACCTGGACCAACTGGCGGCATACGTGGCACCGGTAGACGAGCTGATCTATCGCCGCTGTTCTTATGTCGTGGAAGAGAATGCGCGGCTTCAGGCGGCAACGGGCGATCTGCTTCGCGGGGATATCGCTGCGTTTGGCCGGGAGCTGTATGGTTCGCATGAAGGGTTGAGCCGCAAATACGAGGTCAGCTGCCCGGAGGCCGACTTTTTGGTCGGGCAGGTCATAGGACAGGAGGGCGTGCTCGGCGCCCGTATGATGGGCGGTGGTTTCGGCGGCTGTACGATCAACCTGATAAAAGAAGACGCCATTGAAGGCCTTGTAGAAAGGATTGCGCCGGTATATCGGAAGGAGATGAAAAAGGAGATGAAGGTGTATATCGGGCGGATCGAGGATGGTACTTCTCTTGGGTAACACAGGAAAAATATCTATTGCTATATGAAACGAGTATGTCTATGCGTTGCGGTAACAGCCATGCTGGCTGGTTGTAATAATGGCAACGAATCTTCGGCGAACACGGCTATCACGGATACTGTCATGGTTAAAGTCGTTCCTGCGACACTACCTGATCCGGCGGCCTTCAGGGACACCACCGGCAGCCAGCCCACCGCGCTTTATATTTTAAGAAACGGGCATGCGCAGGCGGCGGTCACCAACTATGGCGCGCGGCTCGTGAGCCTGATCGTCCCGGATAAGAATGGCGTCCCCACCGACGTGGTCGTCGGATATGACAGCATCGGGCCGTATCTGCACAATCCCGACACCTATTTCGGCGCGATCGTCGGCCGTTATGGCAACCGCATCGCCAAAGGGCATTTCAAACTGAATGGCAAGGAATATACGCTGCCTACCAACGACGGACCCAACTCGCTGCATGGCGGCAACAAGGGATTCGATGCCGGTATCTGGACGGGCAAACAGCTCAGCGACCGGAGCGTACAGCTGGTCTATCTGTCGACGGACGGCGAGCAAGGATATCCCGGCAATCTACAGGTAAAAGTTACCTATACGCTCACCGACAGCAGCACGCTGCGG
>DASZOW010000269.1:0-22325 GCA_035550615.1 Puia sp. | reverse complement strand
TGGGTAATACGGTCTATTTCATGCCCCCTTACTGTATCACGGAAAAAGAAATGGACCAGGTGTATGATTTCCTGGCCCACTGTTTAGTACGTTATTCGGAAGAGCCCGTCACATCTTAACCGGCACCTCGATCTCGACGGTGTCCCAGGCCAGCGTCACCTTGCCGTGATCTGCCGTCATCGTCAGCTGCTCGACCGGCGTGCTCAGGTTCTTCACGGGGACGTCTACATGCACGACGTCTTTGTCCTTGTACTTGTCGTAGCTGAATGCTCCCCACTGCTTCAACTGGGAGTTCAGGATCACCGTCCAATGGTCCTTCTCGGGAATGGCGCAGAACGTGTAGGTTCCGGCCTTGACCGGTTTACCGCCAAACGTTACGTCTTTGTCGAACGTGATCTGGGTAGCTTCGTCCGCCCCGCAGCGATAGACCTTGCCGTAAGGCTCGAGCTTACCGAAGATCTCCCTGCCTTTCTTGTAAGGGCGGCCATAGGTGATCGTGATATCCTTGGTCCGTACCGTGTCATGCGGACTGTGGGGATGGTTCGGTTGTGCATAGGTTGCCGTTCCGGCCAGCAGGATGGCACACAAGAATAGAATGGCGTGTCTTACTCGCATATATGGTGGTTTTTTTAGGTGACTGTGAAAGGGAGGGCGCCCTTAAAGTTAACGCGAATTTTCGACATCCCGTTTCAACCCGCGCAAAGATTCTTCCATGACGTGCCCAAATCTGCGGTCATATACAAATAGACCTAATTTCTCCCATGGATACCAGCGAAAATGGAGATCGAACCACCATTGCACGGTGACGCTGTCGGGAAAGCTCTGATCGATCTGGAAACCGCCCGCATATTGTTTACCGCCGCGCAGGTCCCAGTTTACAGCGATACTGTTGCTATCGGCCGCGGTCTCGGTGACGGTGAGCTGATCGGTGCGCATCCAGGCATTTTTACCGGCCGAGGGGGTCGACCATCGTTTGTTCGTCAGGTCCGGCGACTGTACGAACCCGTTCCACCGGGGCCATGTCCGCAGATCGCTGACGGTCGACATGGCTTTCCCGCGTGAAGCCGCGATCGTTATCACCCGCATCACCCGAGTAGAAGATGGAAATAACAGGCTCAGCCCGGTCATCACAAGAAACAGGACGATCAAAGACAAGATCAGAAATCGGATAAATCGAAGCATATCGGTTTTGGTTTATTCCCACTTGAAGACGCGCACGGCTACGGCATAGGTCGCGATGCCCCAAAGGGTGAGTATGCCCAGCTGTTTCCAGCAGTCGGTAAGATGTGCGCCTTCGAACGCCACATTGCGCAGCGCGTCATTGAGCTGGGTCAACGGCAGGGCATTACAGAACGGCTGCAGCCATTTGGGAAAAGCGTCGGTGGAAAAAAAGGTTCCCCCCAGCAAGAATTGCGGCAGGGTAAACACATTGGCGAACGGCGGGATCGTGCTCTCGCTTTTCGCAACGCTGCTGATGATAAACCCGAAACCCATGAAAACGATCAGCCCGAATAAGCTCAGGACCAGCAGTTCTATAAATGTCAGCCAGCCGTGTACCAGCGTAAAATGGAAGAACAGCTTCCCGATACCGATGATGACCACGGCGGTAATGAGTTGAAACACCACCCGGGCCAGCCCTTCGCCGAGTACGATATACGGTTTGCCGATCGGCGTGGCGTAATATCTTTTCAGCACCACCTGCTGACGAAGACTGAAGAACAGGAAAGCCACCCCAAAAACCGCCGCGCTCAGCAACGAGAAACCCAGCATGCCCGGCAGGATAAAATCGATCATCGAATACTGGCGGCCCGGGATCTGGGGCAACCGGGTGACGACAACGGGTCTGTATTGCATCGGCACGTGGCCTTCCACGGATTGCTCGACCACCTGCGCCAGCGCTGCCTGGAGGATGCGGTACTTGTCGGCGCTTGCAGAAGAGGTCTGGGTACGCACGGTAAATTGCCAGAAATTGCCTGCCGACATGCCGGAATCCACGTACAGCACGGCGGCGATCCGGCCTCGTTCCAGGTCCTTGCGCACGGATGCGGAATCCTGGTGCTCCGACAACTTCACCAGCGGGCTCGCGACCAGCCATTTTATAACGGAGGCCGAAGAATCACGCGGATTGGCCAACGCTATCGAGACGCTCGGCGCGCCTCCGCCAATAAATCCAAAAACCAAAATAAAGATCAAAGGAAAGCCAAAACTAAAGGCTACAGCGCTAGGATTTCTGAGGATCGCCTTGAAACTGCCTTTGGCGATCGCCAGCATCGCCTGAAGCTGGTTATAGTTGTTTACCATATTAGTCAATATTCAGATCGAACGGCAGGCGGGTCTCCGTGACACCGATCATGCTCTTTATCTTTTTCACGGTGATCCAGGTACGATAGCCGTCCTCACCAAGCTCTTCTTTGACGGCGGCCTTCATGCCCGACGAGTGTTTAAACTTCCCCAGCAATTGCTCCAGGATGTTCTTAGGTTCCGGGTATTCCACCAGCCGGTATTTGCTCGTCTTCGCCATCCGTGCGGCGCAGTCGACGGCGTCCTGCAATGTCCCTAACCGGTCCACCAGTCCCAGCCGCAGCCCCATCGTACCGCTCCACACGCGTCCCTGGGCAATGCTGTCCACATAACCCACGTCCTTTTTCCGTCCGTCCGCGACCCGCATCTTGAAATCGGAATAGATCGTATCGATCGCGCCCTGGACCAGCACCCGCTCGGCCGGCGTCAACGGCCGTACACTCGACAGGATGTCGGCTTCGGGCGCCGTCTTGACCCCATCGAAGCTCACGCCCAATTTGTTTTTGAAAAAGCCCTGCAGATTGGGGACGATCGTGAACACCCCGATGGAACCGGTGATGGTGCCCGGCATGGCAAAGATACTATCTGCATTGCATGCGAGGTAGTAGGCCCCCGAGGCGGCGACATCGCCAAACGACATGATCACCGGTTTCTCTTTCCTCGCCAGCGTCACTTCCCGCCAGATATTCTCGCTGGCCAGCGAACTGCCGCCGCCCGAGTTGACACGGACCACGATGGCCTTTACTTTTTTGTCGAACCTGGCCTTGCGGATCAGCCACCGATAGGTGTCGGAACCGATCTCGTCATTATCGCCCTTGCCATCCACGACATCTCCTTCCGCATAGATCAATGCGATCTTATCTTCTCCTTCGGCTTTGTAATCGACGGCTTTGGCATATTTGCCGAGCGAAATGAAGTTCATATTGGCATGGGCATCCACTCCCAGTTTTTGCCGTAGCTCATCTTTGACCTCGTCGTCATAACGCAGGCCATCTACCAGCTTATAATGCACGGCATCGGAAGGATAAACGATCAGGTGTTCATTGACGCATTTGCGCAGCACCGCCGTATCCAGGTCCCTGCTTTTCGCCGCCGTATACAGGACCTGATTGAAAAGATCATTCAGCAGATCGGTGAGCTGAAGCCGGTTCGCATCGGTCATGTGATCTTCGCGCAGCGGTTCCGTGGCGCTTTTGAACTTGCCGGCATAGAAGATCTGCGGATCGATATCCAGCTTCTGCAAGGCGGTCTTCAGATAAGGCAGCTGTGAGGCAAATCCTTTCCACTCGAGCTCGCCTTTGGGATTGCAATAGAGCCTGTCCGCCACCGTAGCGACATAATAGGCCTTTTGAGAGATCATTTCCCCATAGGCATAGATGAACTTGCCGCTTTTCCTGAAACCGGCCAGCGCCTGCCGGAGCTCTTCGTTGGTGGAAAAGCCGTTGGGGTCATTGTTGCATTTGATATATATGCCTTTGATCGCGGTATCGGTCGAAGCATGTTTCAATAAGCGGACGACGTCATACAGGCCGGGTGTTTCGTATTCATCGTCGCTTTCGAGACTCGAAAGCGGATTGGACAGGGCTTGCTCGCGATAGGTCCGGCTAAGGTCTACGACCAGTATTGCTCTTCTGCCCACTTCCGGCTTGCCGGGCGACAACACGGCCAGCAATATAACCAGCACGACGACGAAGAAGATCACCAGCGCCAGCAACGCTGCAAAAAAAGTTTTAAAAAAGCCTCTCATGTAGAAATGTTATTTGACTCAGAACGCCAAAAATAAAGATATTTGGGCCCCCGAAAGTAACGAATCTATGAACATCTCCTATTTATTGATAGGTGGCAATCAGGGAGACCGGTTTGCTCAGCTGGAGACCGCAAGGACCTTCATCTCGACGACGGCCGGCGCCATTCGCACGGTCTCTTCGATCTACGAGACCGCCCCGTGGGGAAAGACCGATCAGGCGTGGTTCCTCAACCAGGTCCTGCAGCTCGAGACCGAAGCCGGCGCACCGGAACTGTTAAAGCTGCTGCTGAACATCGAGGAGAGCATGGGTCGCAAAAGATCGGAGAAATATGGTTCACGAATCATCGACATAGATATTCTTTTTTTTAACGATGCGATCCTTCGCGAACCGGGGCTTACCATCCCGCATCCGGAGATCGCCAACCGGCGGTTCGTGCTGGAACCGCTGAACGAGATCGCGCCCGCATACATCCACCCCGTGCTGCACCGATCGGTAAGTGAATTGCTTGCGGCCTGTACCGACCCACTTGAAGTAAAAAAATTATGAAGTACCATTTTATCACTATAGAAGGTAATATCGGGGCGGGAAAGACCACGCTGTCCCATCTGCTCGCGCGACATTACAATGCCCGGCTGATCCTGGAGCAGTTCGCCGACAATCCTTTTCTGCCAAAGTTCTATGAGAATCCGGCGCAATATGCCTTTCCGCTGGAGCTATTTTTTATGGCGGAAAGATATAAGCAGCTCAAAGAGCTCGTGTATACCGGCGATCTTTTTCAGACGGTCACGATCTCCGACTATCTGTTCACCAAATGTCTCCTCTTTGCCCGCGTCAATCTTCCCGAACAGGAATTCAAACTCTATCAGAAGCTGTTCGAGATCATGAGCACGCAACTCGTCCAGCCCGACCTGCTGATCTATCTGCACGCCCCCGTTTCGAAGCTCCAGGCCAATATCCGCAAACGGAACCGCTCCTATGAACAGGCTATCCCCGACGAATACCTGCTGAACATCCAGGAGACCTATACCCAGTATATCCGGCAGCACAATATCCGCACGATCTTCGTCGACGTCAGCAATGCCGATTTCCTCGGCAACGAAAAACATCTCCCCGTCATTCTCGACGCCCTGGAGAAGGAGTACGACGAGAAAGATAATTATTTCACCTTACCTTAGCCGCATGAGTACAGAGGACCGGAAACTAACAGCCCTGGACGTTTTACGCATCCCCGAATACCGACACTTTATCCTCGCCCGCTTCTTCTATGTCATGGCGCTGCGCATGGTCACGACCATCGTCGGCTGGCGCATCTACGAGATCACGCATAATCCGCTGGCCATCGGCCTTATCGGTCTTTCCGAATTCATCCCGGCCTTTTGTCTCGCGCTTCCCGCGGGGCACGTCATCGACAAGAGCGACAAACGATCGCTGCTGCTTCGCACCACCCTTTTCTACCTGCTCTGCGTCATCGGTCTGCTGGCGCTATCCTTTGGCCCCATAGCCCAAAGCCTCAAAATGCATTGGGTCCAATGGCTGACCTATACCGTTATTTTTTTTACCGGCGTCATCCGGGCCTTTGCCGGCCCCACGCTAAGCGCGATCATCGCGCAGATCGTACCGAAAGAAAAGCTGCCCGCCGCCGTGACGCTCAATACCAGCGCTTTTCTCTTCGCCTCGGTGACAGGACATGCCACGGCGGGTTTTCTCATAGCCCATACCAACTATCTTTTTTGTTTTAGCGTCGTCGGCGCCTATGTGCTCGTCGCCTGGTTCATGCTCTTCTCCCTGTCGCCCAAACAGATCATGGTCATCCGCGATACCAAACCCTGGGAAAGCATCAAGGAGGGGCTCCGGTTCGTACTGCATACCAAGGAGGTGCTGGGGGCCCTGGCCCTCGATCTGTTTGCCGTGCTTTTTGGCGGCGCCGTGGCCATGATCCCCGTGTATGCGCGGGACATCCTGAAGGTCGGACCTATCGGTTTCGGCTGGCTGAACGCGGCCGATGATATCGGCTCCATCTGCATGCTCACGCTGCTGACACTCCGGCCCCTTCGCCGCCGGCAGGGCCATATCCTGTTATATGCCGTTTTCGGTTTCGGGTCCTGTATCATCGTCTTCGGGCTTTCCAAGATCTATCTCCTCTCCTATCTGGCGCTGGTGTGCGCCGGCATGATGGATGGGATCAGCGTGGTGATCCGCGGCACCATCGTTCAGGTCAAGACGCCCGATGCCATGCGCGGCCGGGTATCGGCGGTGAACTCCATGTTCATCAATTCCAGCAATGAGCTGGGTTCATTCGAAAGCGGGGTAATGGCCAAACTTATGGGCGTAGTGACCTCCGTGGCCTTCGGCGGGTGTATGACCATCGCGGTCGTCCTCACGACCTGGTTCCGGGCTCCGAGCCTGCGCAAGATGGAGTATTAATGTGTCCCGCGTCCGTGGCTCAATCGATGGCGGCCATCAGCTTTTCGAGTACGAAATAGACGATCGGGCAAAAGGTCGAGTTTTTTTGCGTAAGCGCAGCACGCTTTACCAGCACATCTTCATCGGTATATGGGAACCGCTCGCAGTCGGACGGTCTTACCTCATAGATACTGCAATAGTTATCCGCCCCGAGGAAAGGACAGGGTACGGACCGCACCACATAGTCGCCCTCTTCGTCCAGCCGCAGATACCGCTCGATGAACTCGCTTTCCCTGAGCTGCAGATGCCGCGCGATCCGCTTGATATCCGGCGTCTTGAACCGCGGAGAATAGCTTTTACAACAGTTGGCGCATTTCAGACAATCCACTTTTTCGAACGCCTCTTCGTGAAATTCGGGTAAGCGCTCGAGGATGCGGTTCCGTTTTGGCGCCCGGTCCGCTTTTTCCAGCCAGCGTTTGTAGATCTTTTGTCTGTCGGCGGATTTTTTCTGCCAGTTATTTAATAAATCTGTCATGTATTGGCGTTTGCACCTAATTAACACTTGAGCGGCAATACGCTGCTGCAAAGGTGCGTTATTTGGCTTATTTTTAGATCGTGGAAAACCTCACAGAACAAATATTGCTCCTTGTCAGCACTCCATTATACCTTGTCATCATCGGGCTGGAGGTCTTATTGACCAACTATGGACACCGTCATCATCACCGCCGCAAGGCCTATTCCTGGAAAGATACCGTGACCAATGTTTACCTGATGCTTTTGAACGCGGTCATCGATCTGGCTTTCCGCGGGGTCTATCTCGTGATCCTGGGCGCCTGCTACCGGCATCACTGGATCTCCATCACCAATGTCTTTTCCTACTGGTTCGTGCTGCTGCTGGCGGAAGACTTCCTGTATTACTGGCTGCATCGCTGGGACCACGAGATCCGGTTCTTCTGGGCGGTGCATGTGACCCACCATTCCTCGGACAACTTCAATTTTACCGTCGGCTTCCGGTCCTCGGTCTTCCAGCCGCTTTACCGCTTTGTTTATTTTATCCCGCTGGCTTTTCTCGGCTTCCGGCCGCTGGATATCGTTTTCATGTACTCCGCAACCCAGATCTGGGGCATTTTTGTCCATACCGAGCTCATCAACAAGATGGGTTGGCTGGAATATATTCTCGTGACTCCCAGCCACCACCGGGTCCATCACTCTTCCAACGTCAAATATCTCGACCGGAATATGGGCATGTTCCTCATTATCTGGGACCAGCTGTTCGGCACTTTTCAGCCCGAGCTTTCGGCAGAGGAATATGAACCGTTGAAATATGGCCTCACCAAACCGCTGGAAGATCCGGGTGCGGTAGGCGTCATTGTTCACGAATGGCAGGCCATGGGCAAAGATCTGGCCAGACAGGACATTGGCTGGAGGGAAAAGTGGCAATATGTGTTCGGGCCCCCGGGTTGGAGCCATGACGGCAGCCGCCTCACCAGCGAGCAGCTAAGAGCAGCAGAAGCTATTGATTCTCTTGACTTTGCAACTGATCCGCAATTTTAACTCCCTTTTAATTTCTGCCGCTATCCATTCTGCAGATTCGGCGGTAATTTCGTCCCAGCAATTCATTCCTGCTAACGCACGAATAGTTTAGCATTCAATTTTTAGGGTTTAGGGGTTTTTAGAAATGGCCAGTCCCAATTTATCAAAGTTAGGTCGGCCATTTTTCATTTAATGATTTGGGGCGGCCGGCCGCCCCCTGACTTATTCCCACTTACTCCCCAACACTGCGCGGTGGGTTCTTTTTGTGCCGATCTCGTCGTACCTTTGCGAATCTTTTGCATTGGTCAACCTCTATAATCAATTATGAACCTATTTGAACAACAGGCGAATGAATTCGCAGGGCGTCACATTGGCCCCAACGAACGCGAGACATCCGGCATGCTAAAAACCATCGGCGTCGGCTCATTGGACGAGTTGATCGACCGTACCATTCCGGCCTCCATCCGAACAAAAAAAGCGCTCAACATCCCCGGTCCGCTGAGCGAACACGAGTACCTCACCTCTCTCCGGCAGATCGCTTCCCAGAACAAGGTATTCTCGTCGTACATCGGTCAGGGCTATTATAACACCATCGTCCCCAGTGTGATCCTGCGCAATGTGTTCGAGAACCCGGGGTGGTATACGCAGTACACCCCTTACCAGGCAGAGATCTCGCAGGGCCGGCTGGAAAGCCTGCTGAATTTTCAGACCATGGTCTCCGATCTCACCGGCTTACCTCTCGCCAACGCCTCGCTGCTCGACGAAGGTACGGCCGCGGCAGAAGCGATGCTGATGTTCTTCAACCTCAAGAACAGGGATCACGAACACGTCGCCATTCCGAAATTCTTTGTCGATAACCATGTCTTTGCGCAGACCCGGGATGTCCTGCTGACAAGGGCTCAGCCTTTGGGCATCGAGATCGTCACCGGCGATTTTAATAAGACGTCGCTCGACGCATCGTATTTTGGCGCCATCGTCCAATATCCGGACAGCAACGGCGCCGTGCATGACTATCGCGCCTTTATCCAGCAAGTTCATGATGCGGGGGCCTATGTGGTCATGGCGACCGATCTGCTGGCGCTGACGCTGCTCACGCCTCCCGGCGAATTGGGCGCGGATGTAGCCGTGGGCAATTCCCAGCGTTTTGGCGTACCGATGGGTTTCGGCGGTCCGCATGCCGCTTTCTTTACAGCCCGCGACGAGTTCAAACGCGCGATACCCGGCCGCATCATCGGCATCAGCATCGACGCCCAGGGGAACCGCGCGCTGCGCATGGCGCTGCAGACCCGCGAACAACACATCAAACGCGAGAAAGCCACCTCGAATATCTGTACGGCGCAGGCCCTGCTGGCCAATATGGCGGCGATGTATGCCGTCTATCACGGCCCCGAGGGGCTTACCGGCATCGCCAAACGCGTCAGCCTGCTGGCGCGCACGCTCGCCAGGGAACTGGAAGAGCTGGGCTATTCCAATCTCAATGAATATTATTTCGATACGATCCGGATCAGGGTCCAAGATGTCGCCACTCTCCGCCATACGGCCGAGGCATACGGAATAAATTTCCACTATGCGGCTGGCGCCGTGGGCATCTCGCTGGATGAGACGACGACCCAGGACGATGTGATCGGCATTCTCTCGGTATTCCACCATCTGAATGATAATTCCCTGGTCTCGGCGACCTTCGATGTCGACGACACGCTGGCGAACATTCCTTCGTCGGTTACCCGTACCTCGGAGTTCCTGACACATCCCGTCTTCAACGCTTATCATTCCGAGACCAAGATGATGCGCTATCTGCGCAGTCTGGAGAACAAGGACCTTTCCCTCAATACCTCTATGATCTCGCTGGGATCATGTACCATGAAGCTGAATGCCGCCACGGAGCTGATCCCGGTGAGCTGGCCCGAATTCGCCGGTTTGCATCCGTTTGCCCCGGCCGATCAGTGGAAAGGCTATCGCCGCATCCTTACCGAGCTGGAAGCCTGGCTCAGCGAGATCACCGGTTTTGCGGCCACCTCGCTCCAACCCAACAGCGGCGCACAGGGCGAATATGCAGGCCTGCTGACCATACGCGCCTATCACAATGATCACAACGGCGCGCACCGCGATGTCATGCTCATACCCATCTCCGCCCACGGGACGAATCCCGCGAGCGCTATCATGGCGGGAATGAAGGTTGTCGTCGTGAAAAGTGATGACGACGGCCATATCGACGTAGAGGACCTCAAGGAAAAGGCGGCCCAGCAAAAAGACAGGCTGGCGGGTCTCATGGTCACCTATCCCTCTACACACGGCGTGTTCGAAGAAGCCATCCGCGATATCTGCAAGACGGTCCACGACAATGGCGGTCTCGTCTATATGGACGGCGCCAACATGAATGCACAGGTGGGACTTACCAGCCCCGGCCTCATCGGCGCGGATGTCTGTCACCTCAATCTCCACAAGACCTTTGCTATCCCGCATGGCGGCGGCGGCCCCGGCATGGGACCGATCTGTGTCAACGAAAAGCTGAAGCCTTATCTGCCCGGACATGTCGCCTATCTCGAAACGGGTCTCCGGGTCGTAGGCAACGGCCAGACCGCAACCGGTACACAAGGTCACGCCGTCTCGGCTGCACCATTCGGTTCGGCGAGCATCCTGCTGATCAGCTATGCCTATATCAAGATGCTGGGAGCAGAAGGCCTGACCCGCGCCACGCACTACGCCATCCTGAATGCCAACTACATGAAGGCCCGGCTGGAAAAGAAATACAAGATCCTCTATACGGGAGCCAATGGGACCTGCGCCCATGAGTTCATCGTCGATCTCCGTCCCTTTAAGGCCAGCGCGGGTGTCGAAGCGGAAGATGTCGCCAAACGGCTCATGGACTACGGTTTCCACGCTCCCACCCTCAGCTTCCCCGTGCCAGGCACCATCATGGTTGAACCCACGGAAAGCGAAGATAAGGCCGAGCTGGATCGTTTCTGCGATGCGCTGCTCAGCATTCATGAGGAGATCATGGCCATCGAACAGGGCAAGGCGGACAAGACCGACAACGCGCTGAAGAATGCTCCGCACACGCAGCATGTCGTCATCGCCGACGAATGGAAACATAGCTATTCGCGTAACCAGGCGGCCTTCCCGCTGCCCTATCTCCGGGAGAACAAATTTTGGCCGAGCGTCGCCCGCGTCAACAATACTTACGGCGACCGCAACCTGATCTGCACTTGCGAGCCGGTAAGCTCATACACCGACAATATCGAAATAACAAAGACCCCGGCATAGCCGGGGTCTTCTATGGCATATCTGAGCTGTACGGCATGGCGTATTTGAACTATAAGTTAATATGCCGCCTGCAAGACGTTAAGTGTCAACGGATAATTCGTTGAGTTTTTATTCCCGCTAAGAAACAGCGTATAGGCGTTACCCGCGTTCAGTCCCACCTGGGACACGGAAGCGATCACGCTATCTGTGCCGGCGACCTTTGCCGAGATGGTATAGACGCCGTTGGCGACGGGCTGAAAGTTACCGAGCAGCGTGTTGGTGGCATTATCGCCGGTGGTCCGGTTGTTTTGCAGCTGGGTGGTGTTCAGATACAGATCGACATTGGGATAATCCGGGCAAAGGTTGAAGAACCGGTAATTTGCCTGGGTAGTGGAGATGGTGCTGAAATCATCCCAGATCCTTACGGCGTTCGCCGAGTGGCCGCCGGGCGTGTTATAAACGATGAGCGTATAGAAATTCAAGGTGTCATAAGCGGCCAGCGGGATTTCACTAAGCAGGCTGTCGGAACTCGCTACTTTAAATTTTACGTCATAGTTCCCGGGGCGGATCGTACCATATTTGGAAGAAAAGGACCCGGCGGCGATCCCGCCGGATACGGTGGCCGTAGTATCATTCAGCAGCACCGATACCGGAGCGGTATAAGTTGCCTCATTGATCAGGGAAAGATAGGTTACGGGGCTGGTGGTTAGCGTAGAGCCGGTTTTCGTGCAGCCGGGCGCCATCGCCAAAAAGGTCATCAAGAATGCTGATGCGAAAACAAAATTTCTTGTGTTTTTTCTCATGAAGTACATTTTTCGGGCTATTTGTTCAATTATCACTGAATTCCAAGACCATGACAACACCTACGGGTTTTTCGTTGCGCGGGTTGTCTTGAACCGGAATGTGCCGGGCGGCCCAAAATGGCCTCGAAGCGGTCTCGAGGCGGCCCCGGAAAAGCACGATCCCCCGGCTTTGCCGGGGGATCGGAAAAAGGGATGTGCAAATACGATCTATTTAACGGTCACATGGATCGTAGCAGCCAGCCGGCTGCCATAGCTGCGGTGGATGCCATCGGCAAATTGCAGCGTCAGCAGATGCTTACCTGGCGACAGCTTCACCTCGGCAGTAGACTGAGCCTTGCCGAAATGCAGATGGGTGGAATCATTAGGCACTACCTGTCCTGCAGGGATGGAATCTCCGGCATCTATCAGCAGGTGATGATGACCGGTACCCTCCACGATGGCTCCGGCCTTGTCAAGCTTCAATCCGTCCACTCCCATCTCTACCTTGACCGGCGATTTAACCGTTTCTCCATCTTTGAGATTCTTGAAATAGACTTTGGCGCCTGCTGGAACCGCGGGCAGCGGCTGGATCGCCTGGGTAGAATCGGGCTTGGCCATGGCCATAGTATCCGTGGTTGCAGCCTTGGCCGTGTCAGAAGTGGAAGCCTTATTGTCTGCATTGTTGCAGGCAACCATTCCTGCCAGCAGGGCCGCAGGAAGAAAATAGAACTTGCGCATAAAGAGGTAGATTTTTTTTAGAGACTAAATGTACAAAAAAATCCCACCGATCTACGCCGGCGGGATAAATACCATCTCAATTAGAGAGTTTAACGGTCTTCCAGGATACGGATCATTCATTCACCATGTAAATATCCTATACCGGACCAACTTTTCAAATTCTGAAGATCAACAATTGATTACTTTTTGTGGATATCTTATCTTAGCAAGGCATAGCAATCCGTTTTTCTTCACTCAATCAATCGTCTAAGGATGCGTTTTACCTATCTGCTTTCCCTGCTGCTCCTGGCACTTCCGGGTTTTTCCCAACAGTATTATCTCTTTGTCGGTACGTATACGGAAGGCTCTTTCCAGAATGGCGCCAGCAAGGGCATCTATGTCTATCGTTTCGACGCGGCCACGGGGAACGTTTCTCCCGTTAGCTCCATCGCCACGGATAATCCTTCCTATCTGGCGTTGTCCAGGGATGGAAAGTTCCTGTACTCCGTAAACGAGACCGATGGGGCCAAACCCGGCGGGGTCAGCGCCTTCTCCTTCGATAAGACCACCGGCAAGCTGACCTTTATCAACAAACAGGCAAGTGGCGGGGATGATCCCGCTTATATCAGTGTGGACAGGGACCGGAGATGGGCGATCGTCGCCAATTATGGCGGTGGCGACTATTCCGCGCTGCCAATCAGGCCCGATGGCTCGCTGGCGCCGGCGACGCAGACGATCCAGGACCATGGCACCGGGCCCGTTAAGGACAGACAGGAAAAAGCGCATGTACATTCGACGATCTTTTTTCCCGGCGAGCGAATGCTGGCCGTGTGCGATCTGGGTACGGACAAGATCTCGGTCCTGCAATTTAACCCGGCCGCCGCAAAGACCCCGCTCACTCCTGCCGCCGATCCGGTCATTGCCATCCACCCCGGTTCGGGGCCTCGTCATACCGCGTTCTATCCCGGCCGGCCATTTATGTATGTCATCGAAGAATTATCCGGTACGATCGACGCCTTCTCCTTCCCCGATGGGAAATTCACGCCGATCCAGCGCGTGTCGTCGCATCCGGAAGGCTATCACGGCGATATCGGCAGTGCCGACATCCATATTGCTCCCGGCGGCAGGTACCTCTATGCTTCCAACCGCGGCGATGCCAACAACCTCGCCATCTTCAGCATCGATCGCAGCACGGGAAAGCTGACCTTAAAAGGATTCCAGTCTACGCTCGGCAAGACACCGCGCAATTTTATGATCGACCCCACGGGCCGGTGGTTACTGGTAGCGAATCAAAACGGAAAGAATGTAGTGATCTTTAAACGCGATGTCGCCACGGGGCTGCTCACCGATACCCATAAACAGATAACGCTTCCCGCGCCGGTTTGTCTCAAGATGGAGCCGGTGCAATGATCCATGCATCTCCGGTTCATTTCCAGGCCTGGCTCAGGAAGCGCAGCCAGTTGCCATGCAGGACGTTGGCGATATCCTGTTGGCTATATCCCCTGGCCGCCAGCAACCCGGTCATGCGCTGCAGATCGGCGATCGTGTCCAGATCGTAGGGGCATTGTTCTTTCCCGAAAGCGCCGTCGAGATCGGTCCCGATGCCTACATGCAGGGCGTTGCCGGCTATCTGGCAGATATGGTCCAGGTGATCGACGACTGTTTCCAGCCTGCATTGCAGGGATTCGGGCGTAGAGACGCCTCTTATCCAGCCGGGCACCATCATCCATGCGTCGAGTGCGCCGCCGATGACCGCGCCTTTGGCGATCAGCGTTTCGATCATTTCGTCGCTGAACTGGCGGTTATGGTCTACCAGCGCACGGCAGTTATTATGACTCGCCCACACCGGGCCATTAAAAAGCTCCATGGCATCCCAGAAGGCATCGTCGCAGAGATGGGTCGCATCGAGAATGATGCCCAGCGTCTCCATCTCGCGCAGCAGGCTTTTGCCCTCCGCATGGAGATGCCCCGTGCTGTCGGTACCGTTGGCGTATCGTCCGGGGCCATAGTGCGCCGGGCCGAGCGCCCGCAAGCCGTAAGCATAGGCTTCGTGCAGATAATCGATATGCACTATCGAATCCGCGCCTTCCAGGCTCAGGATAAATCCTATGGGCAGGGCATCCGGTTCGCCTGCGTCCATCCAGTGCGCTACATGGCTTTCCAGCGCGGGAAGATCCCTGATCATCACCATCTCGCCCGCTTTTTCCATTTCCCTATACCAGGCCAGCTGCCCCTGCGTCTGGGCCCAGGCCTGCCAGGGCGAATGCCAGCCCGGAAGAGGGTTGTCCGGCGCTACATAGCGGCCGATCTGCGTAGCCACGACCAGCCCGATCCGTCCCCGGCGCAGGTCGGGGAGCGATACCGTTCCGCGGCCCCGGTCCGGTTTATCCGTGAGCCCTTGCTCGCGGGCGCGGAGCTGCGCTGCCGGCAAGGTCAGATCGCGGTTCCATTCCAAGGCATTCATGCTAAGGTCCAGGTGTGCATCGACAATAAACATAGGCTGTAAACAGTCATTTTAGCGGATGATCCTGCCGGATGATCCGTGCTGAATAAATTGTTCGACCTCGGCGCGGTTGATCAGGGCCCAGTCGCCGGCCATACTTTGCTTCAACGCGCCGCAGGCAACCGCAAATTCGATGATCTGCTGCGGCGGCAGATCGCGCATCAGCCCAAACAGCATGCCACCGGTAAAAGCGTCCCCGCTTCCGATCTGATCGGTGATCACCGGCAGCTCATGGCGGATCGAAAAATAGCAGGCGCCCTTATACAGCAGCGCCCCTGAATAGGTATGCTGCAAGCCATGCGGAGTGCGGAAGCTCATCGCCAGCACTTCCAGCCGGGGCATCTGCTGTTGCAGCGCGGCACTGCATTGTACGAACCTGTCTTCGAAGCTGGCCGTCTTGTCCGTTTCGATGCCATAGTATACGGACGCTGAATCGAGATCCGCCACCGCCACGTGGCTGTATCCCAATAAAGGCGGCATCACCTCACGGGGAGACTTACCGTATTTCCATAACGTAGTCCGGTAGTTGAAATCGGCCGAGATACGCAGTCCCATCTCCCGGGCCGTCGTCAGCGCTTCGTGGCACACATCCGCGGCATCCTGCGAAACAGCGGCGGCGATCCCCGACCAATGGAAATAGCGGGCCCCGGACAAAAGGTTGCGCCAGTCGATGTCGCCCGGCCGGATCGACGCATACGCGGAACCCGTGCGGTCATAGATGACCCTGACGGGACGCATGCCATTGCCCTGCTCGGTGAAGAACAGTCCCAGTTTGTCGCCGCCAAATACCACATGGGCGGTGCCCACGCCCTGGCCCTGCAATTGCCGGATGCCGGTGAGCGCGATCTCGTTGTGCGGAACCCGGGTGATATAGTCCGTGGTGACGCCCAGCCGGGCCAGCAGGACACAGGTATTCGCCTCGGCGCCGGCGTAGTAAGCCGTATAGGCATCCGTCTGCGAAAAACGCAGTCCCTGCCTGCTATGCAGCCGTAGCATCAATTCCCCGAAGGCTACCAACTCCATATTTTTATCCTTACCGGCCAACTCCATCATCGACGGTGTTTTATCCCATCAAACCTACATTAAAAAGTTCAGTCCGATATGCGAAAGTATTGTTCCCGCATTATATTTGTTCTCTCAACATTTTTTTTCTTTCAATCCCATGCCATGAGATTTATGACCTTGCTTCTAACGGCCTGCCTAACCGCTACCGTGCCTGCTTTCTCCCAAATCAGCGTATCGCATCTGCTCACCGAGAATATGACCGATCCCATCGGCCTGGACTGCCGGAATCCCCGCCTGAGCTGGGTGTTGACATCGCCCGATCGCGGTATCCTGCAAACAGGCTATGAGCTCCGGGTGTCCACCCGCCCCGACGGCCGGGGCCGTTTCTGGACCTCGGGAAAGATCGCGTCCGATTCATCGGTCCACGTGGTATATAAGGGCCCCGCCCTCCAATCCGGCGAAAGATATTATTGGCAGGTCCGGGTCTGGGATAACAAAGGCCGGGCCTCCGGCTGGAGTCCGAAAGCCTTCTGGCAGATGAGCCTGCTGTCCCCCGGCGACTGGAAGGCCGTTTGGATCGAGCCGGGTTTTGCAGAAGCGCCGTCGCGGCCCAGCCCGCTGATGAGGACCGGCTTTACCGCCGGGAAGAACATCGCTTCGGCAACCCTGTATATTACCGCGCACGGCCTCTATGAAGCGCATCTTAACGGCCAGCGTATCGGCGACGCCTATCTCACCCCGGGCTGGACGTCATATAACAAACGTCTGCAATACCAGACCTATGATGTGACCCATCTCGTGAAGCCGGGAAGGAACGCGATCGGCGCTTTGCTGGGCAGCGGCTGGTACCGCGGCTATATCGCCTTCGAGGGACATCATGACATCTATGGCAACCGGCTGGGTTTGCTGCTTCAGCTGAATATCCGGTACAAGGACGGCCATAACGAGACCGTCGTCTCCGGCCCGGGCTGGAAGTCATCGACCGGGGACATCGTTTCTTCCGAGATCTATAATGGCGAGACCATCGATCACCGGCTCGAAAAAAAAGGCTGGTCCCAGCCAGGTTATGACGACGCCGGCTGGCAGGGAGTGGATACCGCCGCCTATAGCCTGAATAATCTTGTCGCTGCTTCCAGTGAACCAATTAAAAAACACGAATGTTTTCACCCTGTAAAGCTGCTAATGACACCGAAGGGCGAACAGGTAATCGATTTTGGGCAGAATCTCACCGGCTGGGTGGTCGTAAAGATCAAAGGCCATGCCGGCGACAGTATCCGGCTTTCCCATGCCGAAGTGCTGGACAAGGCGGGGAATTTCTATACGGAGAACCTGCGCAAGGCGAAGGCCCAGGACGTCTTTATCCCCCGGGGCGACGGAGAAGAAACCTTCGAACCCCATTTTACCTTCCATGGATTCCGCTATATCCGGATCGAGGGTCTGCACGCCCCGGTCGATACCGCCGATTTTACCGCCGTAGCCCTGTATTCCGATATGCCTGCAACCGGGACCTTCACCTGTTCCGATCCGATGATCGATCAGCTGCAACATAATATCCAATGGGGACAGCGCGGCAATTTTCTCGACGTGCCTACCGACTGCCCGCAACGTGACGAACGGCTGGGCTGGACCGGCGATGCGCAGGTCTTCTCCCGTACCGCGGCGTTCAACCGGGGAGTGGATAATTTCTTCGCCAAATGGTTGAAGGATGTGGCTGCGGACCAGGAGAGCGACGGCGCTGTTCCCTTTGTGATCCCCAATGTCCTGGGCAAGGGCACCAGCGCGGGCTGGGCCGACGTCGCCACCATCATTCCCTGGAACATGTACCTCGTCTATGGCGACAAACGCACCCTGGAAACGCAATATCCCAGCATGAAAGCGTGGGTGGACTATATTCGTTCACAGGCGCATGACGATCTCTGGAATACCGGGTTCCATTTTGGCGACTGGTTGTTCTACAGGCCCTTTGATGACAACGATGGCCGGTCGGCGGTCACCGATAAATACCTGATCGCCCAGTGTTTTTACGCGCACTCGACCCAGCTGCTCATCGATGCCGCCCGCGTGCTTGGGAAAAATGCCGATGCCGACGAGTACAATGTCTTGCTGCAACATATCAAGGCTGCCTTCCTGCATGAATACGTAACGCCCAACGGCCGGCTGGTATCCGGTACCCAGACCGCTTATGTTTTGGCGCTTCAATTCGATATGCTGCCGGAGCATCTCCGGCCGCAGGCTGCGGAGCGACTGGTCAAGAACATCCAGGACTACGACTATCATCTCACCACCGGCTTTCTCGGCACGCCTTATCTCTGCCATGTGCTTAGCCGTTATGGTTATACCCCCGTTGCCTACCGCCTGCTTTTCCAGGACACTTATCCATCCTGGTTATACCCGGTGAAAATGGGGGCTACTACGATCTGGGAACGCTGGGACGGCATCCGGCCCGACGGCACTTTCGAAAATCCCGGCATGAACTCCTTTAATCACTATTCGTATGGCGCTATCGGGGACTGGATGTATCGCATTGTAGCGGGCATCGATACATACGAAGACGGCCCCGGCTATCATCACATCCTCATTGCGCCGCATCCGGGCGGTAAGCTCACCTCGGCGGCAGCAGATCTGCAAACAGGCTACGGCCTGGTCAGCAGCCACTGGGCGCAGCATGACGATACCCTGACCATGGATGTCGTCATCCCCGCAAATACGACGGCGACGATCCGCATCCCTGCGCCCGAAGGCGGCCGGATCACCGAAAGCGACAAAAAGCTGGCATCCGTAAAAGACATGACCATTGAAGACGTTCAACATGGCTATCTGCAGGTGAAAGCCGGATCGGGGACCTATCATTTTAAAGTAGAGCCATGAACCGCGTCCTGATCTTTACCCTATGTTGTTTGTGCCTGTTGGGCATGGCCCCGCCTTGCGCGGCGCAGTCGCAGGACTCCCTGGCACAGATGATCCGGTTCTATGAAGACGACGATTTCATCAATATCTGGTTCAAGGGATCGGATGACGCTTATACCAACGGTACGCGGATCGATTATTTTTATAAACCGGCGCATCCTTCACATCTTTTCCTGGACAGCTGGATGCCCCGCGCCGGCGCCGGCAGCACAGATATCTATGGCTGGGGCGCTATGCAGATCATGTATACGCCGGACGATATCTCCGATGCCGACTACCAGCCCAACGACTATCCCTGGTCCGGCGCCCTGATCGCCACGCATACCCGCTATTCCTACAACCCCGAAAAACAGTACGATCTTCAAACCGAACTCGTGCTCGGCGTCATCGGCCCCGCTGCACTGAGCCGGCAGACCCAAACGCTGGTCCATCGCGTCGAAAATTATTACAAGCCCATGGGCTGGGAGCACCAGTTCTCCAACGACCTGTTGCTAAATGTAAATGTGACGGCGGAAAAGCAGCTGGCATCGATCGGCTCCGCTATCCAGATCATCGGCTGTGGTCAGCTGTTCGCCGGGACGATGCAGAACGGGGCCGCGCTTTATCCGATGATCATCATCGGCCGGATGAATCCTTACTTCCAGGGTCTGTTCAGCCAGTTCGCCAGTCCGGGACGCAAGAACGGCCGCCGGCAGTCGCAACTTTATTTTTTTGCGAAACCGGAATTGCAATGGTATCTGTCGAATGCCCTGCTGCAAGGCGGGCCATTTACGACCAATCCGAACCTGGCCGTGACAAAGGCGAAAACCGCAGCCGCCAGTACCGCGCAGGACACTACGAATACATCTCCGCCGCAACCATATCATCTGCTGCAAACCTGGGTACCTTCATTTACCTACGGCGTCAACGCTTCAATGGGCCATTGGGGCATTTCTTTTTCACAGATCATCTCCGCAGCCACACTCCGCGGGCTGTATTGCCATAACTACGGCAATCTCTCGCTTTACTATTCCTGGTAAAAAATTTCCGCCGCGCGCCGAACCTTTTTTCTTCTCTGTGGTAATACTATAGTCAAGATTCAACAGCCAGGATTTATTCGTAAACAATAAAACAAAGAAAGATGAGAACGACACGTAAGATCGGCGTAGTGACAGCCCTGTTAGTAAGTACAGCCTTTACCTCGCAAGCACAGACCTCGACAACCGGTGGAACTCCGGCCGCAACAGCATCGAATAAGGAATTCCGCTTAAGTGTGGGCCCCGAGTTCGGTCTTCCCCTCGGTGATTTCAACACCGCCTACAACTGGACATTCGGCGGTTCCGTGCAAGCCGACATTCCCATTGTCCCTAATTTTTATGTAACGGTGAATGCGGGATATGATGATGCCTTCGTAAGGACGAGCGAGACCTCCGGCAGGAATCTGCAATTGATCCCCCTGAAGGCAGGTCTGAAGTATTTCTTCGTCGACAACCTGGTGTATGTGCAAGGCCAGGCAGGCGCTACCATTCTGGGCAACAAAACCGATGCCGGTGCAGACAAAAGCGCCGCATTCGTTTACACGCCCCAGGTCGGTGTGCTTATCAAGCTGGCCCCGAAGAACTATCTCGATGCAGGCGTCTATTTTCAGCAGACGCAGAGCTTCTGGAACGCCGGAAGCGGCAATCTCAACCAGCTCGGCATCCGGCTGGCCTATACTTTAGGCATGTAAACGGACTGATCCGCGAGGGCTGTCTCCGGATAAGGGGACGGCCCTTTTTTTGCAGGGATCCCAAAGTCTTAATGTAGGTTAATGGCAGGCAGTTCACAGCAAGATAACTTTGCCTTAGAAAAAAATTTCTTAATTTCATTGTTTAAACATCAAAATTACTTGTTATGGCTACGACTAAATGGATCCTCGATCCCGCACACTCCGAAGTGGAATTCAAGGTGAAACACATGATGATCTCGAATGTCAGCGGCAAATTCACAAAATTCGAGGCCAGCGTAGAGACGGAAGGCGAGGACTTCATGACCGCAAAAGCAAGCTTTACGGCAGATGTCGACTCGATCAATACCGGTTCCGACCAACGCGACGGCCATCTGAAATCCCCCGATTTCTTCGATGCCGCCCAGTTTCCGCAACTTAAATTCGTGACCACCAAATATGACAATGTGGATAACGACGGTTCGTACGAGATCTATGGCGAGCTGACCATCCGCGGCGTGACCAAAACCGTGAAGCTGGATGCCGAATTCGGCGGCGTCATCAAGGACCCCTGGGGCAATACCCGCGCGGGCATTTCCGTAAACGGAAAGATCAACCGTAAAGACTTCGGCCTTGCCTGGCACGGAGTTACCGAGACCGGCAGCCTCATCGTCAGCGACGACGTACGGATACATGCCAACCTGGAATTCGTAAAAGCATAAGAAGATGCACAGAAGGGGGAATGCTTCCCCCTTCTTATCTTTGCAGGATGCATTATGTCTCGGTCGAGGGTTTGAGCAAATCATACGGCGTAAAGCCCCTGTTCAGCAATATCACTTTCCATATAGAAGAGGGCGACAAGATCGCGTTGGTCGCACGCAATGGCAGCGGCAAGTCGACGCTGCTGAAGATCCTTTCCGGCCGGGATACGGCCGACAGCGGCACCGTCTGGATCCATAAGGATGTGACCGTTGCGCTTTTTGAACAGGAACCGGCCTTTATCGAGGACCGGTCGATCCTCGACAATATCTTTCATCATAATCATCCCATCATCAATGCGATCAAGGCCTACGAGGCCGCCAGCGATGCCGCGGACATCGATCTGCTGACGGCTGCCATCGTCCGAATGGATGAGCTCGGGGCCTGGGATTTCGACGCCAAGGTCAAACAGATCCTCGGTAAGCTGAACATCCATCAACTGAACCAGCCCACGGGCACCCTCTCCGGCGGTCAGCGGAAACGGGTAGCGCTGGCCAGGACCCTGATCGATATAGGTTTTGAGCACAAGCACGTTCTTCTTATCATGGACGAACCGACCAACCACCTCGACGTAGAGATGGTAGAATGGCTCGAACACTATTTAAACCAGGAGAAGGTGACCCTTCTCCTGGTGACGCACGACCGCTATTTCCTCGATAATGTCACCGATGAGATCTGGGAGATGGACGGCAGCAGCCTGCATGTCTATAAAGGCGATTATGCCAATTATCTCGGGAAGA
>DASZOW010000268.1:0-5135 GCA_035550615.1 Puia sp. | reverse complement strand
GGAAATTGCCGGTTTTCGATCCGGGTGAGGAGGAGCAGATTGCGGCTCATTTGGCTGAGGCGTTCATTGGCTTCGTTGATCTCGCCCAGGAGATAAGCGGTGTCTTCGTTGAGGGCGGCTCCTTCCATCATCAGTTCTACTTTGCTTCGGATGATGGCCAGCGGCGTTTGCAGTTCGTGGGCGGCGTTTTCGGTGAACTGTTTTTGATTGTGATAAGCACGGTGGACGTCGTCTATGAGCGAGGTCAGGGTTTGGTTCAGACGATCGAATTCTTCGACACTGGTATTGGCTAATAAGGTGATGGCCTGGTTTTGCCGGACATCGTAGCTGCGGATCGCGTCCATGGTGGCATAGAAAGGCGCCCAGAGCCGGCGGGATATCCTGCGGTTGACGACGACGATGGCGCCCAGCAGGAGCAGGAAGATCAAGGCGTCGGCCACCGCTATCTTGATGATCAGATGGGTTACTTCTTTTGACGAAATATAGGAGGTGATCAGGTATGCTTGTTCACCATCCGAGAACCGGGTTGTCAGCAGATTGAAGGTCTCTGCAGGGGATCCGGGGAACTTTAGAATGGTATCGCGGGGCCGGTCACTCATCTGTATCGCCGCGCCACGCTCAGGGGTGATATCGTATTCGCCGGGGATGTGGAGGGGCAGGCTCTCGGGGTTATCGGAAAAAGATCGCCAAATATTGTTCTGTTTAAGATGGAGTTGTTGTTCCTGCATGTGCAGAATATGGCCGCGCATGAGGAAATAGAGGAAAACGGAACCGGCCAGCATAACGAGCGGGAGCCATTTAAGGAGGATGCCGGTATTTTTTTGTTGGAGGGATTGGCTCATAAGTAGCTTCATATCTGCCTTTCGGACGAAGGTAGGGGCCAATTTGGAAAAAATTTGGCAGGGACCTCTACCCCGAAACTCGGAACTTTATCGAAGTGCATCTAAGCCGTATCGAACTTAAAACCCGCTGCCAGAGCGGGTTTTAAAGAATTGAGATGAACTAGTGCCCAGAACAGGAATCGAACCTCACATGTTTGCGGCACGTCTCAGGGCGCCGGTACTAATACGTCAAGGTATTTGGCCGTGGAATCATAAAAGGTAATCTTGCTGGAACTGGCCTTGAGAATTCTCGCATAATCGGTAATAGTCGAAGAAGACATCTTGAGCAAAGTACTATCCCCGTTTACGATACTCCATGAAAATTGGTAGTAGGTCCCGTTTTCGACGGCATACTGGGTGCCATTAGTAGTCCAGGTATAAAAATTGTTGTCCAAATTTACTGTATTGCCAGACCTTCCTCTTACATAAACTAGCGTGCCGGTACCGGTTGTGGTGTAATTACTATAGGCCGAATCCGTTTCCCAATTGGTACCTATCAGTAACGACAATTTCGAAGGTGTAGGGGTTACGGTTACAGTGTCGGTAACAGTTACCGTATTTGTTTTTGTGCAGGAAGAAAGGCTGAAATTCGCGAGGAAAAACACCAGGAGAGCAATACCGATGGCGAGGATAGGAGTAGTCTTTTTCATGATAAAATAATGGTTGAGCCGTTAAAACGTCTAAAATAGAGAATTATTTCGTTTTAAGAGGCATAGTCAAAAAATGAACAACCCCTCAGCACAGCTGAGGGGTAAGTGCCCAGAACAGGAATCGAACCTGCACATTGTTGCCAATACCAGATTTTGAGTCTGACGCGTCTACCAGTTCCGCCATCTGGGCCTGTTGATCTCCCAGCCGCCCCGTCGAAGCCGCCGGCCAGCCAAGGAGCCCGCTGCAAAAGCGGGACGCAATATTACGGATTTCACCGGTGTTGTCCAAATGGGTGCGAAAAATTCTACCTTTATCGATAACATGATTAAGATAGGCCTGTTACGCGAAGGGAAGACTCCCCCGGACAACCGGGTGGCGCTGACGCCCGCTCAATGCAAATGGATCCATAAGAATGCAGCCGATGTCCGGATCGTAGCGCAGGCTTCGCCGGACCGGTGTTACTCGGATAAAGAATACCAGGCCGCCGGCATCGAGGTTGGCGAAGATGTCTCCGGCTGCGATATCCTGCTTGGCATCAAAGAAGTACCCGTCGCCCATCTGCTCGCGGGGAAGACCTATCTTTTCTTTTCGCATACGCGTAAACAGCAGCCCGTGAACCGGCGGATGTTCCAGGCCATCCTCGAAAAAAAGATCACCCTCATCGATTATGAATGTCTCGAACACGACGATGGCCAGCGCATCCTGGGCTTTGGCTTCTTCGCCGGAGTCGTCGGAGCGCACAACGGCATGATGGCCTATGGCCGCCGTACGGGGCAATATGAGCTTGGCCGCGTGTACCGGCAGAAAAGCTTCCGCGAGCTGATCCATACCTATTTTGGCCTTAAGCTCCCGGAGCTCAAGGTCGTCATTACAGGCAGCGGTCGTGTCGCCCATGGCGTGCTCGAGATCATGAACCTCCTGGAGATCGTGGAGGTAGAGCCCGATGAGTTCCTCGAAAAGAATTTCGCCTATCCGGTATTCACACAGCTCAAAGGGGGGCTGCTATATGAGCATGCGCAGGGCCGCGCCTACCAGCGTGAGGACTTTCATCGTCATCCCGGGCAATACCGTTGTAAATTCCTGCCCTATACCCGCACCGCCGATATCCTCATGAACGGCATTTATTGGGACCGGCGCATGCCCCGGCTTTTTGAATGGGAGGATATGGGGCATCCCGGGTTCCGGCTGCAGACCATCGCCGATATTACGGACGACCGGGATGGATCTATCCCCTGTAACCTGGGCGATACTGCCATGGATGATCCGATCTATGGCGTGGACAAACGGACGAGGGCCAGGACCGCGCCCTATCTGCCCGGATCGGTGGATATCATGGCCGTTGGCAATCTGCCCAACGAGCTGCCACGCGACGCCTCGCGGTATTTTGGCGAGCAGCTGATCAAATACGTGCTGGAAGACCTGGTACGCGGCGGGTCGAAGATCATCGATCGGGCGACGATGGTGCGCGCGGGCGAGCTTACGGCTCCTTACCATTATCTCCGGGAATACGCGGGGCTCTAGGCCTCCGATATCTCGGGGAATACGCGGGGCTCCAGGCCTCCGGCGGCGTCTCACGAAGTACGGCGGGCGCTACAGGTACAGATAGTAGTCCCGCATCAGCTCGGTAAAATCATCCGAATATACGCCATCGCTCTCCTGGATGGTCAGTTCCGTCGTGGGCGCAAACTTTTCGCGGTGACGCGAGAAATACAGGACGCTCCTAAAGAACTCATGCCTTGGGGTCTGACGCACCAGCAATCGCTCGCGCAGCGAAAATCCAAAACCGGCGGTAGCCTGTTGCTCGAACCAGTGCGTGCGGTGATAAGGGAGCAGGATCCCGAACGATCCTTCCGAGCTAAGATTGGCATCGATGACCTCGAGCAGCTCGGACAACGTCAGCTCTTTGCTATGTCGCGCCAGGTTGGCCGCGGTCGTGGCGGCAGGCAGGTCGCCTTCGTAGAACGGCGGATTGGTAATGATAAAATCGAATTTGGCAGGGAAGGTGAAGGTACGGACATCGCCGGGAAAAACACGCAGCATCTGCCGCCAGGGGCTTTGACCGATGTTGTCCTGCAACTGCCGGAAAGCGTTCAGATCGAGCTCGATACCCTTGATGTCCCCCTTGTGCTTCTGCGCCAGCATCAACATCAGCAAACCCGTCCCGCTGCCGATATCCAGCACGCTGGACCAGGCCGGCGCCTTGTCGGCAAACCATGCCCCCAGGATACAGGCATCGGTACAGACTTTCATGGCGCATCGATCCTGGTGGATGGTGAACTGTTTGAATCGGAAAAAAGAGTTGGGCATGACCGTAAGGTTTAATCATCTTTACCACTCCGCCCGGGCGCTGGCGCTTACCGACAGCGGAGCAAGATCGCCGGCAAGATATTTATAATAGCCGGTAATGGCGATCATGGCGGCATTATCCGTACAGTATTCGAATGGCGGGATAAACGTCCGCCAGCCCTCCCGTTCTCCCATTTGCTGGAAGGCTTTGCGTAACCCGCTGTTGGCGGAGACGCCGCCGGCGATACACAGATCGGTAACGCCTTTTTCCCGCGCTGCCTTCCGGTATTTGCCCAGCAGGATGGAGATGATCCGTCCCTGGATAGAGGCGCAGATATCGGGCAGATTGGCGGTGATGAAACCTCCGTCTTTGGCCGTCTGTTCCTTTAGAAAATAGAGGATGGCCGTTTTGAGTCCGCTAAAGCTGAAGTTGAGCCCGGGGATCTGGGGTTCGGGGAAAGAAAACCGGCCGGGATTGCCTTCCCTGGCGTATTTATCGATCAGCGGGCCGCCCGGATACGGCAGACCCAGCAGTTTGGCCGATTTATCGAAGGCCTCTCCGGCTGCGTCGTCGAGCGTTTCGCCGATGACCTCCATCTGCAGGGGGGAATGGCAAAGGACGATCTGCGTATGGCCACCGCTGACGGTCAGGCAGAGAAAAGGGAACTTTGGCAGGACAGCCGCATCGGAAGACACGGTTCCTACCGGGCCGGCGCCGGCGGCAGCGCCGGCTGAGCCGGATTTGCCCGGGATCAGGTTGGCCAGCACATGGGCCTGCATATGATGTACCGACAGCAGCGGAAGATCGAGCGCCAACGCCAGCGACTTGGCGAATTGGGAGCCCACCAGCAGCGAGCCGATAAGACCCGGCGACTGCGTAAACGCGATGGCATTGAGTTCGGCCGTCGTACACCCGGCCTTTTTGAGCGCCGCATCCACTACGGGGACGATATTCTGTATATGCGCCCGGCTGGCCAGTTCGGGGACGACCCCGCCGTATTGTTCGTGGACGGCCTGCCCCGCAATGACATTGGAAAGAATGATCCCGTCACGGCTGATCGCACAGCTTGTTTCATCACATGAAGATTCGATGGCCAGGATAGTCACCGGACCCGTACTCGTTGGTCGCATGGCCGCAAATTTAAGACAGGAAAGCATACCAATCGCGGCGACGGCTGTTGCGGGGCGCTATTTGGAACGGATCGCCACCACGGGGTTCATCCGGGCGGCCATAAATGCGGGGATGATGCCGGCGATCACGCCGGTACAGATACAGATACAAAGCGCCAGCATGATAATGTTCACCGGAACGAAGAC
>DASZOW010000267.1:0-7436 GCA_035550615.1 Puia sp. | reverse complement strand
TCCTTCCCTGAATGCGAGACTGCCGCTGCATTTCAACGCCGCCGGCGTCCCCAACCGCTATGGTTCCAAAACGGAATTTGCCGGATCCGTCCTGGTGGTCAGCGCCATCGGGCTTCTGACAGGCCTCCTCGTCCGCTTCCTTCCCCTGATCGACCCAAAAAAGAAAGCGAAATATTCACAGGCCACATTTGTGAGGATCAGTCACGCCGTCATATTCCTCATCTCGGCTATCTCCTTCCTGGTGATCTACTCAGGCACGCAGACTCATTTCAAAATGCCTGTAAAGATATTCCTGCCGCTCATGGGCCTCTTCTTCGCCTATCTCGGCAATCTTCTCAATAGTGTAAAACCCAATTACTTCGTAGGCATACGCACGCCCTGGACCCTCGAGAACGAAGAGGTCTGGCGAAAAACTCACCGGCTGGCCGCAAAGCTCTGGCTGCCCGGCGGCATCATCCTGGCGGCACTCGGCTGGGCCCTCACCGGGGCCGCCGCACAGATCGTATTCATCGGCGGACTGCTGGTGATCGCATTGGTGCCGGTGATCTATTCGTATATCTATTATCGTCATCTCCCAAAATAAATCCCATGACACGCCTTCTCCTGCTGACCGCATCCATCTTCATAGCCTGGAACCTGCAAGCGCAGACACCCCATCCCCCCTACCCCTATCACAGCGACAGCGTCGAGTACGACAACGCCGATAAGTCGGTACACCTCGCAGCGACCCTGACCTATCCGGAAAAAGGCGGCCCCTTCCCCGCCGCCATCCTGATCACCGGCAGCGGCACCCAGGACAGGGATGAGACCTTATTTGGCCACAGACCCTTTGCGGTGATTGCCGACTATCTGACAAGACGCGGCTACGCGGTCCTCCGCGTGGATGATAGGAACGCCGGACTATCCACCGGCGACGTGTATCACGCTACAACCGCCGATTTTGCCAAGGACGTCGAGACCAGCTTTCACTGGCTGAAGATGCAAAAACAAGTCGACCCAACAAAGATCGGCCTCATCGGCCATAGCGAAGGCGCCATGATCGCCCCGATGGTCGCCGCGCAAAACAACGACATCGCCTTTATCATCAATCTCGCCGGCGCCCTCGATGGCTACCGAACGCTGATGTACCAAACGCTCGAACCCCTCCGACGATCGCATACCGGCGACTTGCTGATCGGCTTTGCCATGTTCAAAGAACGGATGTTCCTTGACAATATGAAACTGGCGACCGATAGCGCAGGCTTTATGCAACGCGTGACCCATGATTATGAGGCCTACTATGCCGCCATCCCGGATAGCATGCGATCGCAATATGCGTTTGTGCCGAAACCGGACGTCTTCCTCCACGCCCTTGCGCCCATAGCGAACCACCTCGTCGCTCCATGGTGGAAGTTCTTTATTACCACGGATCTGACCCCCTATTACGAAAAAGTAAGATGTCCTGTGCTGCTGCTGGGCGGGGACAAGGACATCCAGGTTGACAATGCCACGGATATGACCGCCATCGCCTCCATCCTCAAAGACCATAACGACAAAAACGTGGAAACGCACCTGGTACCCGGCCTCAACCATTTCTTCCAACACTGCCACTCCTGCGCGGTACAGGAATACGGCAAGCTGGAAGAGACATTTGCCCCTGAAGTCTTGCAGCTCATGGCCGATTGGCTGGATAAAACGATCCGCTGACTACCGAAGCACCGTCAAAACCGAGCCTCCGGTAAAAATTATTTGGAAGTGCCGGAAATTATTTCCATCTTAGCGGTGTACTACATAACTAGTACACTAGGCATTTATGGTCACTATCCGTAATCTGCACTTTGCCTACCGGCATAAACCGGTATTTACCGGCCTGAGCCTCGACCTGGCGCCGGGGCATATCTATGGGCTGCTGGGGCGTAACGGCACCGGCAAGTCTACCCTGCTCCGCAGCATCGGCGGTTTCCTTTTCCCGCAACAGGGTGAGATCGGGGTCATGGGGTATAGTCCCCGGAAACGCCAGCCGGCATTCCTGCAACGCGTCTTCCTGCTACCCGAGGATTTCTATCTGCCGCCGATGTTGCTCCAACGCTGGCTAAAGATCAATTCGGCTTTATATCCACGGTTCAGCGGAGAGCAATTCAAAAAGGCCGCGGCCGGTTTCGACGTTCCCAAGGACGGGCGGCTCGATCAGCTGAGCTATGGGCAGCGGAAAAAGCTGCTGATCTGTTTTGCGCTGGCTACCAACGCGAACGTATTGCTGCTGGACGAGCCCACCAATGGGCTCGACATCGTGAGCAAAGGGCAGTTTCGCAAAGTCCTCGCCGGCGCCATGGACGAAGACAGATGCATCGTCATCAGTACCCACCAGATCAAAGATCTCGAGAACCTGATAGACCGGGTGACGATGATCGACGAAGGCAGGATAATTTTTGACCAGACGATCGATATGATCACGGAGCGGCTCGTCTTCCGCATCTCATACGACCCGGAAGAAACGGAACGCGCCATTTATAGCGAAGAGTCCTTCCGCGGCAGCGCGTTGATCCTGCCCAACACGGAAGGAGAGGCGAGCAGGCCCGATCTGGAGATGTTGTATAAGGCGGTGATGCTGCATGGCGGCCAGGTCAACAAACTTTTCAGCCAAAAATCAAAGCGATGAACCAAGCCGCGGATACGAATCAATTCTTTTCTTATTCCCGCTGGAAGCGGCTGATTGCCCTGCATTGGGAGGGCAACAAAAAGCGCTACCTGCTCGCCATTCCGGCGATCGCGGCGCTGATCCTGACCTGGGAGACCTTTCTTCTGCTGATGAGCAATTATAATCCGCTCGACGACGGCCTCCAGGCATTCACCTATTACTGGGGCTTAGGTATCGTCGGCTGTCTTTATTCCAGTACCATTTTTGCCGAGCTCGGCAACCAGCGGCAGGGTATTGCCTGGCTATCTGCCCCCGCCTCCGCGTTCGAGAAATTGCTTTGCGGCCTGTTGTTCAGCACGCTGCTGGGTTTTATCGTCTTTACCATTGCTTTTTATCTGGCCGATATCCCCATGGTGGAGATCGGGAACAGTGTCATGGCTCGCCAGCATCGGGTATGGCCCGGAGGCTATCCCATCGGACCCAATCCCATCTGGCGTTTTTGGCGGGGTCTTCCCGGTGATGAAATGGACCAGCGTATCCATACAGTGCTGGTGCTGTATTTTATTTTACAGGGGGCCTTCGCGCTCGGATCCGTTTATTTTAAGAGGCTGGCATTCCTCAAGACGCTCGTGACGGTGCTGGTGTTCATCCTCGCATTCATAGCGCTGCAAAAAGAGGTGGTGGAGAATTTGTTGCCGCAGGGATGGCATGTCATGCCGCCGATTCAGGACTGGATCACCCGGGATGATTCGTTACGTGTCCGGACGATCCGGCTATCACCATGGGTCGGGGGGCCATTGGGGTTGTTATTGCTTCTCGGGATACCACCGGTATTTTGGATAGCTACTTATTTTAGGATCAAGGAAAAAGAGGTATAGGATGCAATTCAGCGAAACACAAGCCATCTATCTTCAGATCGCAGACTATGTCTGTGAGCGCGTCCTGCTCAGGGAGTGGCAGGTGGAAGCCCGTATTCCCAGCGTGCGCGAGCTTGCGGTGCAGTTGGAAGTGAATCCCAATACGGTGATGCGGACCTACGAATTCCTGCAACAGAAGGAGATCATCCATAACCAGCGCGGTATCGGCTTCTTCGTATCGGCCCAGGCGATGAAGCAGGCGAAACAATACCGGTTGGAGGCTTTTATGGACAAGGATCTGCCGCAGGTGTTCCGGAGCATGTATCTGTTGGGAATGAGCCCGGATGATCTGGCAAAACCGTTCGAAAGATTCAAAAAACAATATTTTACCCGCTAATCAATCGTATGAAGACCAGCGATAAGATCCTGATTTGTTCTACACTTTCCGTCGTCGGCATCCTTCTGACGCTGGAGCTGCTGCATTATATAAAATACCGGAAAGGTGAAACGCTCGGTTTCAAAGACATCGAGCGGCTGGATTTCGTCTCCCGCGAGGATACGGGCATTCACTGGCTGGTGCTCGACGGGCCGATGCGGACGACGTTCTACCCGGACGGCCTTTCCGACCGGCTAAAGATCGGCGTGGACAGATCCCGGGCGTCGGAGATCCGCTATCTGCGGCATGGAGATACGCTCGAGCTGCTCATGGACTCCCGGCATTACCACGTCAGATCTGCATACGACAACTGGTTCAGCTATGGCGATTATCTCGCAGTCCATGTCTTTTTTCCGCCGCTCCGGGGGATCCGGATCAGGAATGGATTTGTAACGCTGAACAATGAGGAATGTCACACAGGGATCGGCGCGGCATTGGAGCTCGACAGCACGCAATGCTGGCTTGGCAGGTATGATCCGCAACATGATTCCGCAACGTATACGGAACCCTGGGATACGGTCAGCGTACGGAGCATCAACAGTAATTTTATTATCAATAGACAGGTTCATGTAAAAGCGCTCGATCTGCGGCTGGATAACAAGTCCGAGGTTTCGGACCGTTTCTCCCTGATCGATACGGCCTATATCCGGGGCGATTCCACCGCCAACCTTATGCTTCGCGGTAGGAATTTTGGACGAATACATCTCGATCATGTAGTTCATTCGGCACCATAAAACACCATTTATGCAACTTTCCATTCAACGGCTCTCCAAGACATATTCTAATGGAGTGAGGGCCCTCCATGACGTGTCCCTAACCCTGCCCAACGGTATGTTCGGGCTGCTGGGACCGAACGGCGCGGGCAAATCGTCCCTGATGCGCACCATCGCCACTCTGCAAGAGTCCGACAGCGGCGACATCCGGCTGGATGGGCTCGAGCCCCGCGATCCGGATCGTAACGGTCGGAGCTTCGGTGCTGCGGATGGCGGTCTCGACGTTCTCCGCGAAAAAACGCGGGTCCGGCAACTGCTCGGCTATCTCCCGCAGGAGTTCGGCGTTTATCCCAAAGTATCGGCGGAGCGGATGCTGGACCATATCGCCCGGCTCAAGGGCGTCGGCGATGCGCGGGAACGGAAGGAGCTGGTCGGCGCACTGCTTGAAAATGTAAATCTCTCCAAAGACCGCAAAAAACATCTCGGCACCTATTCCGGGGGCATGAAACAGCGCTTCGGCATCGCGCAGGCGTTGATCGGCAATCCACGGCTGATCATCGTGGACGAACCGACGGCAGGCCTCGACCCGGCCGAACGCAACCGCTTCTATAACCTGCTCAGCCGGCTGGGCGAGAACACCATCGTGATCCTCAGCACGCATATCGTAGAAGACGTCAGTACGCTTTGTGCAAATTTTGCGATCATCTGCCAGGGTGAAGTGCTATACGCCGGCGAGCCGGACCGGGCCGTCGAGGCATTGGAGGGCAAGATCTTTACGAAGGCCATCGGCAAAACGGAGCTGTCGGCCTATCAGAACAGACACAAGGTCATCTCCACACAGCTCAAGGCGGGCAGACTGCACATCCGCGTGATCGCGAATACTCCGCCGGGGGACGAATTTCTCCCGGCAGCGCCTAACCTCGAAGATGTCTACTTCAGCAATATTGCCACACGCATGGACGTGAATACCATCTAAACCCTTTCTTATGTTCAGAGAGATCTTTCGCTTCGAGATACAGAACAAGCTCAGAAGACCCGCCGTATATATCTATTTTGCGGCGGTACTGATCTTTAGTTTCCTCTCTTTTGCCACCGGTTCGCTGCCGCTGGCGGAGAAACAGCATATCAATTCGCCGCAGATCATCGCTTTCTGGAATGCGGGGATGTCGATGATGATGATGCTGGTGAGCTCTTCGATCATGGGCATGGCGCTTTACCGGGATATCGAATTCTCCACCAAAGACTATTATCTTACCTACCCTATCACCCGTGCGGATTATTTCTGGGGCAGGTTCTCGGCGAGCTTCCTGTTTATGCTCCTGGTCGCAGCCGGCATACCGCTGGGTATCTATTTAGGAAGCAAGCTCGGTCCATTGACATGGTCGGATCATCTGCGCTATGGACCGGACGAGTGGCGGTATTACCTGCAGCCATACCTGACGATCGTGGTGCCCAACCTGCTTTTTACCTCCTGTCTGTTCTACGGGCTGGTCGCGATCACCCGAAACGTCAAGGTCGTCTATACGGGCGGCGTCCTGCTCTTCCTGGCATATTTTATCTCTCTGTTCTTTTTGGATCATACGAACAATGTCCGGGTCATGATCCTGAGCGATCCATTCCTCGTCACCGCCGCCCGGATACAGATGGGCAACAGCCCCAGCATCGTGCAGAATACACAGCTGATGGTGATCGACGGCGACACGCTGCTGAACCGCTTCCTCTGGCCAGGCATAGGGATCGCCGTAGTGCTGGTCTCCTGGTGGCGCTTCCGGTTCGAACGTTTCTTCGCGGGAAAACGCGACAAGGCGGCGATCGACGAAGTGAGCAGCCGGTCCGGAGGCGCTTATGGAAAACCGGCGACAGTAAGCTTCTCCGGCGCCTATTCGCGCCAGACCTTTTGGAACCTGGTGCGGCTCGAGCTGCGGAACATCATCCGGGACAATTATTTCTGGGTCATCATCATCGCCGGCTCGGCGGTGCTGGCCCTCGCCTTCTGGAATATGGGTAATTTCTATGGGGTAGCCGTCTTGCCCCGGACCTCGAACTTTATGCAGGAGTTCGACGGAAATTTCCTGTTCTTTATCTTTTTCATCATTCTGTTCTATGTCGGCGAGACGCTGCATCGGGACAGGATCACCCGCTATGCCTTTATCCAGGACAGCCTGCCGCCGGCGAATTGGGTGATCAACGGTTCCAGGCTGGCTGCGTTGCTGATCTTTGCGGCGGGATTGTCGCTGTTGCCGCTCGTCGTCGGGATCGCAGTGCAGCTATCCAAGGGATATCATGCTTTCGATCTGCCGGAATATTTTGCAAGCATCGGCATCCAGGTGCTGCCTACTGTAATAGGAATGACGTTATTCGCTTACTTTGTCCACGTGGTGCTGAACAATAAATTTGCTGCGCATGGCGTAGCGGTAGTCACCTGGGTGGGGCTATATTTTCTTGTGACGACGAGGATATTCGATTACCGCCTTTGGCTTTATCCATACACGCCGGGCACCGCGCATTCCGATATGGATGGCTTTGGCCACATGACGGCGCCGATCCTCTGGTTCCACGCTTACTGGCTGGCCTGCGGCGGACTGCTGATCATCGTGGCGGCGCTATTCTTCTCCCGCGGAGTTTCCACATCGATCAGGGAGCGGCTGCAGTTGATCCCGGAACGATTTACGCCGGCGACAAAAGTCTTCACCGGCATCTCACTGGTGCTATTCCTGGGACTGGGGGCCTGGATCTATTATAATATCACCTACCTGAACGACTATGCAACCAAAGAAGAGAACAATGCCCGGGCCGCGCTTTACGAACATTCG
>DASZOW010000266.1:0-5665 GCA_035550615.1 Puia sp. | reverse complement strand
CTAAATCAGCGTTTTTTATATATTTTTATTTGTCATGCGTATAGTCCGGCTTATGAACGAAAAATCTCTTTTTTTTGATTTTTTACCGCTACTTTGGGTTACGAATGTTTAATTTAGGTATTAAAGCATAGTACAAGCGTGAGGACAGAGACCAACGAACAGAAATTACTCGAAGGACTGGCGCACAATGACCGGAAGGCCATCGAAACGATCTACCGTCAGCATTATAATATGGTGCAGTCCCTGATACTCAGCAACAGCGGCTATCCCGACGATGCCCGTGACATCTTCCAGGAAGCCATGATCGTGCTCTATGAAAAGGTGAGATCGGGCTCCTTTGAACTGAACAGTCAGCTGAAGACCTACCTCTATTCCGTATGCCGCAGGCTTTGGCTCAAACGCCTGAGCCAGGCGCAGAAGATCCCGGTCTCCCCCGAAGTGGAGAATCTCGAACAAACCGTACCCGTAGAAGAAGAGCTGGAACGCCATGAACAAAGAAGCAGGGATTTTCAGCTCATGGAGACTTCGCTCGGCAGTCTTGGCGAACCGTGTAAGAGCCTGTTGGTGGCTTATTATTTCGGTAACAAAAGCATGGTCGAAATAGCAGGCGATTTCGGCTATACGAATGCAGACAACGCCAAGAATCAAAAGTATAAATGCCTGATGCGATTGAAAAAAATATTTAGTCAGTTAAACAAGTAAAGCGCAGCAGATGCAAGACACCACCCTATTAGACGCAGTCGAACGCTACCTTCGCGGGGAGATGCCCGCCGAAGAAAAGGCGCTTTTCGAACATCTCCGGAACACCAATCCGGAGGTCGATCAGATGGTCGTCGAACATTCCCTGTTCCTCGAAAAATTCACCCGATACGGCGAGACCAAAAAATTCGCGTCGCAGCTCAAAGATATCCACCACCAGTTGGAGACCGAAGGCGCGATCACCGAACAACGCCCCGCCATCGTGGTTAACCTGTGGAAGAAATATAAACGGACCGTGTTTGTCGCGGCCTCCATCGCCGGCGTCACCGCGCTCTTTATCAGCGGCCTCGTCTCGATGCTTTCCCCCAAGGTGAGCAAGGCAAACCTCGAAATGCTCTCCCGCCGTATCGACAACCAGGAATACAAGCTGAATAATGTCGCCAGCAAGGTCAACTCGGTCGAAACGCCGGCGACTTCCTTTAACCGCGGCGGTACGGGGTTTCTCATCGATGGAAAGGGCTACCTGATCACAAACGCCCACGTCGTCAAGAACGCTACCCAGGTAGAGGTCCAGAATCCGCTCGGCGAATATCACGCCCGGATCATCCAGCTCGACCGCCAGGCCGACCTGGCCCTGCTCAAGATCGAGGATACGACCTATCATGCCTTCAATGCGCTTCCCTATGGCATCAGCAAGACCGGAGCCGAATTGGGCGAAGACGTCTTCACCCTCGGTTACCCGCGTCCCGAGATCGTCTATGGCAAAGGATACATGAGCGCCAAAACGGGCTACCAGGGCGATACCACGACCTTCCAGCTCACCATTGCAGCCAACCCGGGCAATAGCGGTACGCCGGTGCTCAACAACGACGGCGAGGTCGTCGGCATGCTCAGCTCCAGCCAGCAAAATGCCCAGGGCATGGTCTTCGCCGTTCGCTCTAAAAATATTTTCCAGGCGCTCGACTCGATGCGTTCCGACAGCGCCCTGCAAGCCTCGGACAGCATGCTGAGCCATCTCAGGATCCCGCAGAACTCGGTCCTCAGAGGCATGGAACGCAAACTTCAGTTAAAACGTCTCGAAGACTATATCTTTATCGTCAAGAGTAACTAACCTAAAAAAACCCGCTCCGGCGGGTTTTTTTATCAGACGATTATTTCCAAAGATTCGACGGATACTCTCCCTTCGCGATCAGCGCATTCAGGCTGGCCTGCACCCCCGGGGCATCCTCCTTATACGTCACCCCGAACCATTTGGCCGAAGTGGGAATGACCTTGATCTTCCCGGCGCCTTCCCGGATGAACTTGTCGCCGATGATCGGGATAAAGAACTCCGCCTTGGGATTCGTTCCCTGCTGTTTAAGGAACTCCGCGAACAGCTTCTCGATATACGGAAATACACTGCCATCAAAACCCCAGAAATTCATCGACACCTGGGAATCATAGGGAACGACAAATTTCTTATCGCCTTCCTCATACGTGATCTTATCGCCCTCCTGGTAGATTTTAGTCCGCTCGGCGATCGAAACCAGGTTACCGGAAGCATCCACCTGGCAAACGCCACGGCTCACCGTACCATTGTCGGAAAGCGTCTTGGCCAGCTCATACCCGATGATGCAATACAGCTTCGGGCTCACCTCCCCGGTCAAAAATTTATAGGCCTTCTCGAACGCATCCCGTCCATAAAAATCATCCGCATTGATCACCGCAAAGGGTTCCTTGATCGCATCTTTCGCACACAGCACGGCATGCGCCGTACCCCATGGCTTCGTCCTGTCGGCCGGAACGGCATACCCGCCGGTAAAACTATGCAGGTCCTGATAAACATAATCGATCGCTACCTTGCCCTTGAGCTTCGGCTCGAAGATCGCTTTAAAGTCATCGGCAAAATCTTTCCGGATAATGAACACTACCTTTGTGAATCCCGCACGGATGGCGTCGTAGATGGAATAATCCATTATCGTTTCTCCACTGGGTCCAAAGCCTTGTATTTGTTTCATACTCCCATATCGGGAAGCCATGCCGGCGGCCAAGATCAAAAGGGTTGGTTGCATTATGATTATTTTAAATTTAGGACACGAAAATAAAACATTACGTTGAATCCTCCATCACCTCGCATCGAACCGCTGCATTGGCCGGAACTGACCGCGCAACAGCTCCATGCCGACGTACTGCGTCTCGATCAGCTGCATCCCGTCGTCTCAGGAAATAAATGGTTCAAGCTGCATCGTCATCTTCAGCTGGCCGCCAACCATTCCACCATCCTTACCTTTGGCGGCGCATGGTCGAACCACCTGGTCGCGACGGCATACGCCGCACGCGAAGCGGGATTCCAAACCATCGGTATGGTCAGAGGAGAACGGCCGTCTGCATTCACCGATACCTTGCAGGAAGCCGCTGGCTATGGCATGCGGCTCGAGTTCCTCACCCGCGGACAATATGCGGACAAAGAACAGCCGGTCTTCCTGCAACAACTCGCCAACCGTTTCCCCGGCGTATATATCATCCCGGAAGGCGGCGGCGGCATACCGGGCATCACCGGCAGCGAAACCATCCTTAGCAAAATAAATGCCGCAGATTATACCCATGTCCTTTGCGCCATCGGTACCGGCACCACCTGCCTCGGATTGGTACGGGCCTCGCTTCCCGGTCAACAGATCATTGGCATACCTATTCTCAAAGGTTTCTCCTCCATCGATCCCACCGGCCTGCTTACCGGCGAACAAACCAATCGCACCCATCTGCTTCAGGGATATGATTTCGGCGGCTACGCCAAACATCCGCAAGCCTTGCTGGATTTTATGAACAGGCTTTATACAGACTCAGGTATCCCCACCGATATCGTATATACCGGGAAAGTATTCTACGCCGCACACGACAGCATCCGCCGGCATCTATTCCCCGCCCGATCGCGATTATTGATCATCCACAGCGGCGGATTACAGGGCAACAGATCGCTCCGGCCCGGGCAGCTGCTATTTTAGGCCCGGAATTTGTATTTTTGCGGCATGCATAGGACCGTAGGATCACTGTTTATCGGCATCTTTCTTACAGTTGTCCTCCGGGCGCAGGACACACTTCCCCGGTTCTCTGCCAGCGTGCGTGGCCCCGGAAAGATCCTGATCAGCTGGCACAACAAATATCCCGTTGTTTCTCAGATCAGTATCCAGCGTTCCACCGACAGCCTCAAGGATTTTACCACCCTGCTCACTGTGCCTGATCCCAAACTGCCGGAAAATGGCGCCGTCGACAAAGCCCCCCATCCCAATTTCTATTACCGGCTCTTCATCGTGCTCGATAACGGCAAATATCTTTTCACTTCTTCGCGACGCCCGCACGCCAACACGGGTCAAACTTCCGCAGCCGTTGCCGCCGATAAAGCCGATGGATCCATAAGCCGCGCCGCCTACACCCGCGTGCTCTTCCTCACACCTGCCGACAACAAAAGCAGAACGGATCTCAAACTTCCGGCAAGGATTCACGCCAGCCCCGGGCTATCGATTTCCAACGCGGTCTACATCCGCAAAGGCGACACCCTCCTCGGGCGATATTCCGGTGACGCTATCCAGCGATTCCGCGACTCCGTCCTCCGGCACTCCAAAGACACCCTGGTCTTTATCGATGGGGATACCCTGCTCATAAAACCCTTTGTCGCCAAAGACGTATACAAGGTGTCGCCGCATGTCTTTACCGGCCGGTTCGGGAATGTCCATGTCACCCTGCCCGAAGCAGCCAAAAGACACTATGCCGTAAAATTCTTCGATGAGAGCAACAAATTCTTATTCGAGTTGTCGGAGATCCGGGATCCATCATTGATCGTCGATAAGACCAATTTCCATCACGCCGGCTGGTTCCGTTTCGAGCTGTATGACGACGGCCAGCTAAAAGAGAAGAACAGATTCTATATCCCAAGAGAGTTTTAATCGATCACTGCATCGAAGACCTCCTCGAACCGCATCTTCCATTTCGTCTTTACTTCTGCTTCATCCACACGATGCCCCAGCTCCTTTTCCAGCGACGTTACCTGCTTATCCGGAATTCCGCAGGGAACGATATCTGAAAACCATCTGAGATCCGTATTCATATTCAGCGCAAACCCATGCATCGTTATCCAACGGCTGCAACGAACACCCATCGCACAGATCTTTCGCTCCCGTCCCCTGATGCCCGGGTCTATCCAGATGCCCGTCTCCCCACGGCTCCGGTCCCCGCTAATACCATAATCGGCCAGCACCCGGATTCCGACCTCTTCCAGGCTCCGGAGATACCAGCCAAGATCCGTCCGGAATTTCTCCAGATCGAGGATCGGATAACCTACCAGCTGCCCCGGTCCGTGAAAGGTAATGTCGCCGCCCCGGTTCGTCCGAAAGAATTCTACCCCCCGCTCCGTCCTCTTATCCCCGTCTATCAGAATGTGCTCCTCATGCCCGCTCTTGCCCAGCGTATATACCGGCGGGTGTTCTACAAAAAGCAGGTAATTCGTCGTATCCTCAACCGCGCCGGCGTTGCCCATGGCATCTCCGCCCGCTCCGGCTTCCGCCCGTTGCCGCGCAGCCGTCTTGATCAGTACATTCTCTTTCAACAGCGCCTCCTGGTAATCCCAGGCCTCCTGGTAGTTCATCCGGCCCAGATCTTTAAAGACGACCTTTTGCATGATAGTTTGCATCCTGCAAATTTACTAAATCGTACCTTTGTCCCGATGCATCAGCATAAAGACAACGAACTCGAAGAAAACCCGTCGACCGACGGATCGGACGAGCTATACGAACGCCTGAACCTCAAGGTCGATAAGGGCCAGGAACCCGTGCGGATCGACAAATTCCTCGTACAGCGGATAGAGAACGCCTCGCGCAACAAGATCCAGAAGGCCCTGGAGGCCGGTATGGTGCTGGTGAACAACAAACAGGTGCAACCCAACTACAAGATCAGACCGCTGGACGAGATCGTGCTATATTCAGATAAGGAAGCC
>DASZOW010000265.1:0-3914 GCA_035550615.1 Puia sp. | reverse complement strand
TACCCCACAATATTGCCCCCCTGCTCGCTGCCGCTGCCATTTAACGTGATAGTATTCGCAGGCAAAGTGATGCTCTGATTCGACCCGGCATAGGCCGTCGGCGAAGGCGGTGGAGGCGGCGGAGCGGAAACACTGCTGCCCGCCATCGACGTGTCACCCTGGCGCAACATCCATTGAAAGATCGACCCGCCTCTATAATCTCCCCTGGCATTGCTGTCGGCCCCCGTCGCGACATAATTTCCCAGCGGCGCATATGACTGCCAGTTCGTTGCATTGGGATCATACATGGAATTCCAGCAGCAATGGCCGCCGCCGCCGATATTTTCATACGAGAAATGCGCAGACCCGGGAACAACCGCATTCATATCCTTCGCTCCTTCTGCCACATTCCGGTAATCCGCCGTTCCCTCCAATCCGAAATATTTTCCGTGATATTTTGTCGCCCATACCTGGTAAGCGCCATCCCCCCGCGACCAGGAACTGTACGGCGCATCCTGCCCCAGGGCAAAACCTTCCAGCGCGGTAACGCTGGTGGCAAGACTCATCCCGGTCTCGGCGCCCGGCGTCGCCTCATACGCGATCATGGCCGTCCAGACAAACGCTCCCTGGCTCAACCCGCCCAGATGCACGGAATTACGCTTGATGTGATAGTGACTCAACAGAAAAGCCACGACATCCGCCCCGGCTTCGGGCGACGGCCACTGGCTGTTGATAAAAGCCACCGTTATCAGGATAGGGTAATGCACCCCGTTCCCTAAAACTACCGAGCCATCCCAGCCATTCTGCAGCCACCAATGCGGCCCGTATGTAGTCAGATTGCCGGGATTGGTATTCCCCTGCTCCCCGATGCCCGGCTGGGTAATGATCGCCGGCCGGCTCGCCGTATCCGGACTACCCGCGGTGAACATATTCGCGGGCCGCGAGATCCTGATCTGCCAACTGCCAAATTGCCCGTTATAGGTGGTGTCATAAGTGATGAAATTGTGCGACTCACTGGCCTGCGCACAAACATCGAAAGAATGGGTGAAGAATGCCAGCATTGCCAGAAGGGTAGAAATAGTCCTCATAAGCTCACTTTTTGTATTTTAAGGGTTCATCAATAAACCAAAAGAATTCCCATCCGGAAATAATTCCGGAAATTTTTTCTACAATCTTGGGGTCAGCCCGGGAAGGCTAAACTTGGGGATGATAAGGCAACAATTCGAAACTTAATGGAAATCAAGAAAAACCGATGGATCACATTTGAATGCAGTAAAAAGCAGTTTTTGGCAACAGGAATCATGCCAAAAGGGAACAACCGCTGTCACGATTATTGCATTAACAAAATCTCCGGCGATCACAAAATTTTATCGATTTCGTACGATTTGATTTCTGAGGTATTCCACTTAGTGGAATTCAATTTCTAACCAGGAATTATAATTCCTCTCGCAATTCGAGTATCTTCCTGCCTACTAAATTCCGTATCTTATGAGAAAAAAATCTACTTTTCTCCTGGCAGTGGTATGCCTCACTATGACCCCGCCCCTCTGGGCTCAAAACAACGCCTTTAAACTCACAGGCTCGAACTACATCACCGGCCAGGATCCCATTGACGCCAACAATCAATTCACCGTCGAATTCTGGGCATTCATACCTTTTTCCAGTAACGATGGGAATCCCCACCAGTTGATCTCGGAAGGCCAGCTCGGACAAGCCTTTTATATCGGCTTCGACGAATACGGCGTGATCACCGCCGGCGACAACTGGGCCGGCACCGGTCTCAACTCCACCGGCATCTCCATGCCCTTTGGCGCCTGGACGCATTTTGCCATGACCTTCGACAACAGTATCTTCGTAACTACCTTGTATATCAACGGTCAGATTGCGGCTCAAAGCAGCAACTTCGGCTTTCAGGGCGGCGCCAACGACTTCACCATCGGGACCAGCGTAGACCTGAGCGCAGCTCTTTTCGCCGCACGCATCCAAAACCTGGCTGTTTATGACTATCCCCGGGACCAGGCCACGATCAAAGCGGACATGTTCGCCTCCCCCGACCTCAGCAGCCCCGACCTCACACTGTATTGGAGTATGAACACCCCCGACCTGACCACCGTCGACAACACCGCAGCTACCACCGGCGCCAGCCAGAACGGTCTGATCATTGGCGACGACGGATCTAATTCCTATGTCTCCTCCCCGGTTCAGTATAGCACCAACGCGCTTACCTTCAACGGCGGCTCCAATCAGGTCGTCATCAACGCTAACGCTGCCTATGATCTCGCCGGCACCTATGGCGGAACGGTCGAATTCTGGATGAACCCTTCCTCCGTATCCACAGACTTTGCGACTATCCTCGGCGTCCGCGGGGACGACGGGGTTCGGTATAGCCTCCACCTTTCCTCTACCCAGCTCGGCATCGACAACGGCACGGATATCGCCATGACGACCCTCGACCTGCCGGATACGCTTCAAACCACCGGCGTCTGGCACCATTGGGCTTTCGTCTACAACGGGTCCAATAAGACCTCCGTCTATCTCAATGGCGTCCTGCTGGGTTCCATCGACGGTACATTTAATAATCAGCCCGGCGAACAACTCACCTTCGGCCAGGCCTATGACGCGACCCTTGGCTTCAACGAAACGGCCTTTAACGGCAGCCTCGACGAAGTCCGGTTCTGGAACTACCCGCGTACCGCCACGGATATCCAGGCCAACATGGGCAATACGCTCACCGGTACTGAATCGGGCCTGGTAGGGGAATTCAGCTTCGACGAAGGCGTCCCCGGCGGCGATAACACCGGGCTGACCACCTCCCTCGATAACTCGGTTACTGGTAATAGTGGCACCATGCAGTTCTTCAGTCTCACCGGCGCCTCCTCCAACTTTACGCTCCATACGCTCAGCGCCGTTCCTCTACCGCTGACCCTCACACAATTCACGGCGGACAAAGACGGCAACGAGTCGCTCCTGCAATGGCAGACCGCCCAGGAACAGAATACCGGCAGCTTCATTATCCAAAGAAGTACGGATGGGCAGACCTATACCTCCATCGGCTCCGTGGATGCCGCCGGCAATAGCCACACAGTCCGCAGTTACTCTTACACGGACCGGAATCCACAGCCCAATGCCAACTATTACCGGCTCAAAGAAAGCGATCTCGACGGCAACTTCACCTACAGCCCCATACGGGTAGTCAACTTCCCTGTATCCGGCCGCCTCATCTGGTATACTACCGGACACGCCTCCGTCGAAGTCTATCTGCAACACGGCGCCAACGAATACTACACGCTCTCCGATATGTCCGGCCGCCTCCTCCGTCTCGGCCAGCTGTCGGGTGGCAAAATGCAGGTCTCCGGCCTGCCCGCAGGCGCCTATGTCGTTCGCATCACGACAAACACCGGCCCGCTGGTCACCAGGATCATTCTCTAATCCATCATAAAAAAAGGCCCTCCGGGGCCTTTTTCTTTTTATCGCATGGAATCGCTATCTCATCTGTAACGCGGCATCCCAATCCTTCCAGACTACATCATACCCCTGCCGCCGGATCATCTCCGCGATCGCGGCCGGCGATCGATCGTCATGGATCTCGAACTGCTCCAACGACTCGGGGTCCACCACATACCCGCCCGGATTGGTCCGCGACCCCGCCGACATCGCGGTTACTCCCAACCGCACCGCATGATCCCTGAAAACCGGGCTCTCCCGCGTCGAAAGCGACAGCTCCACCTCCTCATCCAACAGCCGGTAAGCACAGATCAGCTGGACCAGCTCCCGGTCCGTCTGCTCCACCTTGGGTTCCAGCCTCCCACTGGTCACCCCCCGGCCACCTTGTTCGACCCCGGAACCTATCCCCCCATTGGTCTGTCTCGAAGAGGAATCTGTCCTCCCATTGGCCTGGCCCACCGGCAAATCTATCCCCCCCGCATGCGGCCGCA
>DASZOW010000264.1:0-2777 GCA_035550615.1 Puia sp. | reverse complement strand
GGGCCGAGCTGGAATTCGTGGATCAAGGACCTGGTGCCGGAAGACATACTGGGGACTTATTTCGGCCACAGGATCAGGCTATCCCAGATCCTGAATGTTTCGCTGAGCATTGTCCTGGCGTTGCTGCTGGACCTTGTAAAGAAGAAGGCCCCGGAGATGGAGCTGTATGCATATGCGGTGATGTTCCTGGCGGGCGGTATCGTGGGGATCGCGGGCGCTTTTATCCTGAGCCGCGCGCCGGAGCCCCAGTCGACGATGTCTGAAACCCATTTTGTCCGGCTGCTGCGGCAGCCGCTTGCGGACCCGAATTTCAGCCGGTTGTTGATCTTCAATGCCGCCTGGGTGTTCTCGCTGAACCTGGCGACGCCATTTTTTACCGTTTATATGATCAAGGAGCTGCATCTGCCGTTGTCCTATATCATCGTGCTGAGCTCTTTGGGGCTGGTCAGCAGCATTCTTACGGTGCGGGTCTGGGGGCGGATGGCCGACAAGTATAGCAACAAGACCATCATTGCGGTCGGAGGCCCGCTCTACGTATTGTGTATCGTGGGATGGTGTTTTGTGAGCATCTATACGCAGCTGTGGGCGACGATGGTGTTGTTGCTGCTGATCCATATCGGCAGCGGGATCGCTACCGCCGGCATCAATCTTTCCCTGGCGAATATCGGGTTGAAGCTGGCGCCCAGGGAGGATGCGATCGTCTATCTCAGTACACAGAATATCATCGGGGCGCTTTTTTCCTCTATAGCGCCGTTGATCGGCGGGGTACTGGCCGATTATTTTACGAGCCGCAATCTGCGCATCTCGATGCTATGGACGAGTCCGCATGTCGAGAAGGTGTTTCATCTGCTGATCCTGCATTCGTGGAATTTTCTTTTCCTGATTGGGGCGGTGCTGGCGTTGTTGTCGCTGCAGCTGCTGACGGCGGTGACCGAGAAGGGAGAGGTGGGGAAGGACAAGGTCCGGCGGCTGGTGCGTCATACGATCAAGAGCAATTTAAAAGAGACGTTTTTGGTCGGCGATATCATTCACTGGCATGAGCAGCTCCGGCAGCAGGTGCGGCGGCGGCTTTTGGGGCGGGATGGGTTGGCAAAGGATCTTCCGGAGACCCCGGGTGGGATTTGAGGAGGTCGCGGGCTGCCTGCAGGATCGTTTCGGGTGTGGGGGGCGGTAGTTTTGTTTTCCATTGAGCGCTGACATAACGGATCACCTGGTTGCGGCTTTGCAAGGTTTCGTTTACACTAAAGGGTAAGACGACGGACTTGTTTTTCCACGGAGTATGCTGGGGGTTGGTGAGAGCATAGAGGACGATCTCGGGGGTTCCGACCGCGGCGGCCAGGTGGGCGGTGACCGTGTTGACCGTGATGATGAGTGAAGCACCGGCGAGGATGGAGATGAACGCTTCCATGCCGAGCTTTCCGGCGAGGTTGATGAGGCCGTTGGCGGCTCCGGTGCAGGTGGTTCCGGCGAGGTTGATGAGGCCGTTGGCGGCTCTGGCGCAGTTGGTTCCGGCGCAGATCGTTTCCGCAGTTGTTTCGTCCTTGCCTGCACCTGTTATTATGATCGGCAGGCCGATGGCCTTATGCAGCAGGTTGGCTGTTTCGATCCATAGAGACAAAGGATATTCCCGTTTCGTCTCGCTGACGCCGGGGTGAAGGACGATATAGGGGGCGTCGGGGGCGATGCCGGCATTCGACAGGTATGGCGTTCTTGCCGCCTGGTTCACGGTGACGCGCAGCCGATCATCATCGATAGCGGCGCCTAGATGTTTTGCCAGGTCGAGGTCGCGTTTTACCTGGTGGTGGATCTGTGAATAAGGTTCTTCGTCGGGGACCCAGTGTGTGAGCAGCCCATAAGGGTTTTCGCGACAATAGGCCAGGGTTGCCCCGATGCCGGCCTGCCAGCAGAGGAGGGCGGTGGGGAGCGGGTTTTGGCTATAGACGGTAAAGATCACGGCGAGGTCGCAGTTAAGCGATCGCAGCTGGGCGATGAGCTGCTGGTAGTTTTCCGGCAGGCATGGGTTCTCCGTTTTGATCCAGGGAAGGTCGGCGATGATGACGTTGTCGATCTCCCTCATGAATGAGGCGATGCCGCTGCCTGCGCGGGAGGTGAGGAGCGTGATGCGGGCGCCGAAATGGTTTTTGAGGGCGCGGATTGCGGGTCCGCTCATGAGGACATCGCCCATGTTGTCGGGGCGGATGCAAAGGATATGTTTATATGGACGATGGGTGAGCATGGAGGGTCTTTATTCGGAGGATGCTTGCCGCGGCGGCGGCGAGGTCTTTGGCGGTGATGTCCGGGGTGCGGAGGTCGCTCCGGAGCCATTCCGTTTCGTTGCCGTTATCGATGAGCACTGTGTGGCAGCCGGCGCGGCGGCCGGCTTCGACGTCGTCGAGGATGTCGCCGATCATCCAGGAGTTTTGAAGGTCGAGGTCGAGTTCGCGGGCGGCGCGCAGGAGGAGGCCGGGTTGTGGTTTGCGGCAGTCGCACGATTGGATATCGGGGGCATGGGGGCAGTAGTAGGATGCCGTGAGGTGGATGTCTTGCGCGGCGAGGAGGTCCCTGAGATGCTCCAGGGCGTTGCGGAGCTCGGGCTCGGTGAAATAGCCGAGGACGATGCCGCTTTGATTGGTGATGAGGACGAGCATGAAGCCGGCGTGCTGTAAGGCCGAGAGACCGCGGATGACGCCGGGCAGGAGACTGATCCGTTCCGGGTCGATATTATATGGCACGTCTTCGACCAGCGTGCCGTCCTTGTCCAGAAAAATGGCCTTGTT
>DASZOW010000263.1:0-5100 GCA_035550615.1 Puia sp. | reverse complement strand
GGGCTCCGGTGACCGACCGAGTGTGACCGCTGCCGAATACAAAGCCGGCAAGCTGGTCCGGCAAGAAACGACCCGCTGAGCCGGCAGTGAATGGTCCGATGATCCGATAGGAAACGACCCGCTGAGCCGGCAGGGAATGGCCCGCTGATACCGGTTTGCCCCCATTTTAGGAGAATGCCCCTCGTATCCCCGCAACGTGCGGGCCTATATTTGGTCTATGCTGGCCAATAAACTATTTCTTGTTCTGTCGACGATTGCTTGCCTCTTACCGCCCCGCAGCCGCCATCCCGTGAAGGTCACCGTCGCCGCCCGGCAATCCCGCAGCCGCCATCCCGTGAAGACCGCCGTCGCCGCCCGGCAATATGGCCGCAGCGCCGAACCGAAGATCGGAACGGCGACGCCGGTCCTGCAAAGTTTTTGGATCGGGCGCAAGCCCGCGATCCCGGTAGAAAAGATCATCAGTCTTGCCGGGCAACAATATGGCGAATACATCAGGGCCCATTCCGATACGCTCCGCTATCTCCGCGACACCAAAGCGGATGGGACCCGGGGCGAAACGGGGCCGGACGACTGGACCAGCGGTTTCTTTCCCGGCTGTCTCTGGTATCTCTACCGGTTTACAAGACAGCCGGAGTGGCGTCAGGCTGCCGATCGCTGGACCTGCGGTCTCGCCTCGCAACAATACAATACAGGCACCCACGATCTGGGATTCATGCTCTATGATTCTTACGGTCAGGGCTATATGCTTACCGGCGATACGGCTTATAAACGCGTGTTGCTTCAGGGCGCACGATCACTTTCGACTCGCTTTCATTCCCAGGTGGGAGCCATCCGTTCCTGGGACAATCCCGATTTTCATTATCCGGTGATCATCGACAATCTCATGAACCTGGAATACCTTTTCTGGGCCACTGCCGTCACCGGTGACTCATCCTTTTATAAGATCGCCGTCGCGCATGCCAATACCGATCTGCGCTATCGCTTCCGGCCGGACGGCAGCAGCTATCATGTTCTCGATTTCGATCCGGTCACGGGCAACCTGCTGCGGAGGATGACACACCAGGGGTACAGTGATAGCTCCTGTTGGGCGAGAGGACAGGCCTGGGGCATCTATGGCTATACGACCCTCTACCGCGAGACCAAAGATAGACGCTATCTCGACCGCGCCATTGCGACCGCCGATTATTTCATCGCGCAGACCGATAGGATCGCCGATCATATCCCTTACTGGGATTTTCAGGCGCCGGATATTCCTGCTGCTCCCCGCGACGCCAGCGCCGCAGCTGTTGCCGCCTCTGCCATGTTCGAGCTTAGCGAGTATGCCGGTCTGCGGTATCGCCAAAAGGCGGAAGAGTTGCTGACGAGCCTCTGCTCCGACCGGTATCTTGCAAAACGGGGGACCAACAACGGGTTCCTGTTGAAACACTCCACCGGTCATAAACCGCATAATGCCGAGGTCGATGTGCCCATTATCTATGCCGACTATTATTTTCTCGAAGCGCTCTGGCGTTATCAGCATCTGACGCTGAAACCGCAGGACGAACCGTCTAGGAATCGAGTGTCCGTAGCCGTACTACCAAGCGGCCATACTACGCTGCGGTCGCCCGACGGCCATGTTTGTGTTACAATCTATCAAAAAGCCGGGGCGGCCGGAAAAAAATTATACTACACCGTAACGTACGACAACAAACCCGTGATCGAAGAGTCGCAGCTCGATATCCGGATGGATAACCATATCCTCGAATCCGCGCTTGCACTAAAGCCCGATACGGCAGCCGATTGGTGTGCGGATCTGGAGCTACAACACATCGACACGGCGAGCCGCGACACTACCTGGCATCCGCTCTATGGCGAGAAGGCGGCTATCCGGGATCACTACAATGAGACGACGCTGACGTTTGTCAGGCGCAGCCGACCGAAATATTCTATGCAGTTGGTCCTTCGCGCTTATGATGAGGGCGTTGGGTTTCGCTATTATTTCCCCGAGAATCCGACCGGCGTCTATTATCACATTACCGCTGAGAATACCGATTTTACGTTTCCTGCCGGGACGAAAGCCTGGTTTACGTCGTGGGCCCAGGGCGCTTACCGGCTGCTGCCGCTGGAAAATTGGCCGGACGAATCCGAGCGTCCGCTGGCATTGCAACTGCCCGACAGCCTCTATGCCTGTCTGGCGGAAGCGCGGATGGTCGATTATGCACGGACGAAATTCAGGCTGGACACCGATAATCCCAATACCATCCGCACCTCACTGTTTGGCGCGGTCGACGGGATCACTGATTTCGGTACGCCGTGGCGCGTCATACTTATTGGCCGCCAGCCGGGCGAATTGATCGCAGGGAAAGATGTGTTGTTGAATTTGAATCCGCCGGATGCATTGAGGGGGGCAGGTGGCGGGACGACAAGCAGGGCGAATGCGGGGAGGGGGGCAGGTGGCGGGACGACAAGCGGGGCGGATGAGGCGTGGATCAAACCCGGCAAGATCATCCGCGAGCTGACGCTCACTACCCGGGGAGCCTTTAACTGCATCGATTTTGCCGCGGCGCACAACATGCAATACCTGCTGTTCGACTGGAAATGGTACGGGCCGGCTATGACCTTCCATACAGACGCTACAAAGGTGGTGGCGCCCATCGATATGCCGGCTGTGGTAAAATATGGCAGGAAAAAAGGCGTCGGCGTCTGGCTCTATGTCAATATGCAGTCCCTGCTCACGCAGCTCGACACGATCCTGCCGCTCTATGAGAAATGGGGGATCAAGGGCATCAAAATGGGTTTTGTAGAGCTGGGATCGCAACGCTGGACCGTCTGGCTGGAAGAAGCGATACGCAAAGCCGCCGCTCATCACCTGCTGCTCGATATCCATGACGAGTGGCGGCCTACCGGCGAACAACGGACCTGGCCAAACCTGCTTTCCGCAGAAGGCGTCCGCGGGAACGAAGAGATGCCTGACGCTACTCATAATACCATCCTGCCCTTTACCCGGTATATTGCGGGGCCTGCCGACTATACGATCTGCTATTACAACCACCGGATCAAGACGACCCATGCGCATCAACTGGCGCTTGCCTGTGTGTATTATACCCCTCTACTCACCCTGTTCTGGTACGATAAGCCTGCGGACTATCACGGCGAGCCCGAGATCGAGTTCTTCGGAAAGATCCCTACCACCTGGGATGAGACCCGTGTTCTCGGAGGCGCGCCCGGTGAATATGTCGGCATTGCCCGCAGAAAAGGCGACGACTGGTATGTGGGGATCATTACCAACGACAGCTCGCGGACGGTCACTACCGCATTCGATTTCCTGGAAAAGGGTAAGAAATATACGGCTACGATCTATTCCGACGATCCGGGCGTGCCAACGGTGACCCATGTACGCCGTGAACAACGCATCGTCGATGATGCCACCGTGATCGGGACACGTCTTCAGCCTTCGGGCGGCGAGGCGATCTGGCTGACGCCCGTAAAATGAGGCGGACCCGGGCGAAGGCGGGTGGGATTTCGGGAGCGGGCGAAGGCGCAATGATCAGGCAGCGGGCGAAGGGGGCGACTATGGGGATCTGCGCGTCGAGTCGCGCACAATGAGCTCGGTAGGGAATACGCGCCGCGTAAATTCCGTGGGTCTCCGTTTACCCTCTATGAGGCGGATCAGGAGCTCGGCCGCTGTCTTACCCATCTCGAATGCCGGTTGCCGGATCGTCGTCAGGGAAGGGGAGAACAAGTCAGCCGCACCAAAATTGCTGAATCCGGCTATTCCCACCTGCTGGGGGATCTTCCAACCCTGGCGGCGGAGAATGGAATAACATCCGGTGGTCAGCCGGTCCGACGCACAAAGCAAGGCATCCGGGGGATCGGGCAGAGAGAATAATTCTTCCATTGCCTGCTCCATTTCTTCGACGACCATTCCCCCGTGCATACAATATTTTATATATGGCTCATACAGCGGCTCGCCCGATTCCTGCAATGCCCGCGTGTATCCCTCCCGCCGCTCGCCGGTAATGGAGATCCAGGGACTGCTCGTAATATGCGCGATCCGCCGATAACCCGATTCCAACAGATGCCGCGTGCCCGCATACGCGCCGCCGCTGTTGTCGGCTACTACGCGATGAGTGCCCAGCCGGTCCGTGACGCGATCGAAGAATACGATCGGCAATCCCTGTTCATGCAACTGCTCCAGATGCGCCAGGTCCTCCGACTCCGTGGACAGCGAGATCAGCAAGCCATCCACCGCCCGCCAGGTCAGGTTCCGGACATTGCGCACCTCCCGCTCGTACGACTCCTGGCTTTGCGTCACGATCACCAGGTAGTCGCTGTTATACGCCACCGACTCGATGCCGCTGATCACCTCCGAAAAAAATACATTGGGAACATTGCACAGCACCACGCCGATGCTCCGGCTCTGCCGGCTCTTCAATCCCTGCGCCATGAGGTTGGGCCGGTAGTGATGCTCGTCGGCATAGGCCTTCACCACCCGGCGCGTCTCCTCGCTGATCTTATAACTATCCTTGAGCGCGCGGGAAACGGTGGAGTAGGAGAGGTCCAGCGCCCTGGCGATGTCTTTGATGGTGATGTTCTCGAAACGCATAGCTCGGGTATTATGTGTTAAAACGACATTTTATGCCAACGTTTGCACAAAAAAACCTTGTTCTTTACTTTGAGATCGCGAGAATAAGGCCGTATATTTATCCTGTTTTGAGTGCGAGCTTAAACGGTTAAGCTCTGGCCGACGAGGCTAATTTACAAAAAATGCTTAATCGGTTAAGCTTTTTTTCGAAGAATGAGGGGAAAAAGATTGCTTCCATGAAGAAAATGTCTTCCATACAAGTTTTGGCCGACCGGCGTGCCGCCCCCGGGGGCGGTGTCATTGCCATGCTGGTGGAGGGCATCGCCGACCCGTTTTTTGCGGATATCGCCCGCATCATCGGGGAGCGGGCCGGCGATCATGGATATAAGATATTCTACTCGAACACGGGTAACGATGAGAACGTCACGCGGGAACTCATCCGTGTCTATCGCGACACGCAGGTCGACGCATACATCATCGCCCCGCCGCCGGGCATCGAACAGGAGATCGGCGAGCTCCTCGGGGCCGGCATCCCG
>DASZOW010000262.1:0-5065 GCA_035550615.1 Puia sp. | reverse complement strand
CCCGGATGAAGATGCGGGAGCGGGGGCCGCCGCTGACAAATGCCGCTTCGTCCCGGTCGAGGGGACGGACGTTGGTGCCGCTGCTGGCAAAACAGCCTTCGCCCGAATCGGCCACGGGCAGTTCCTGGTAGGGGATATCGTGCCAGCTGTTGCCGCCGTCGAAACTGCGGGCTACGAAGAAGCGGCCGTTGACGGGATCGCCGACGACGATACCTGCATCCCTGTTCCAGAATTCCATGGCGTCGAGGAACATTCCATGTGTATCGTTCTGGTAAACGACGCGCCAGGTTTTGCCGCCATCGGCGGTCTTGAGGAGCTGGGCGGGTTCGGCGATGGCCATGATGATGGCATTCTTCTCATCGAAGGCTTCGATATCCCGGAAGTCCCGTTTTTCATATCCCGGAACGGTGGTCCAGGTCCAGGTGATCCCGCCGTCGATAGAGCGGCCTACGGTGCCGGCGCTGCCGCTGACCCATACGATTTTGTCGCTGACGACGCTGAGACCGCGCAGGGACGCGTGGGGGCCGGTGGTCAGGAGCTCGATCTTCGCCGTAGGATCTTGCACGCCCGGGGCCGTGGCATCCGGGGCGGCGGGCTGCTGGGCCATGATGGTCTGCCCAAGTGTAGCGAAAAAGCAACACAATAGCAGCCTGAGCCGGGTGAATTGGGGGGAAGCATTCATACCTGAAAAATAGCACAATATTGGTATCCATGTAGCTATGTCCAGACTTCTCCTGGCCCTGATCTGCTGTTTGTGGTCATTCCACGTGTTCGCCCAAAACCCTACCGGTACGCTGGTGCCGCCCGATAAGCTGGTGGAGGATACCTCGGGGAAACGGGACATCATCGGCGTAGGGATGAAGCTCCTGAATATTCATATCAAGAAGGCGCCTAAAGTACAGGGGAAGCGCGTTTATTATACTTTTATCCCCCTTGGCGCGCCGGTGCCGGCCGGGGGCGAGGCGCTGGTCACGGCGACCAATGCGGCTTTCGACCTGGGAGAGGATGCGAAGACATTTCTTTCCAACATTACTTTTTCGCCCAGTACCAATCTCAAGGGAGAATGGAATTTACCTTTCCGAAGCAATATCTGGTCACCGGGGAACAAATGGAACTTTGAAGGAGATTATCGGGTGACCTTTTATCCGCAGTATACCTGGGGGTTAGGCGGCAATACTGCGCCCAGCAACAAGATCCTGGTGCGGTATACCTATATCCGCTTTTATCAGAATGCACTTCGCCGGATATCGCAAAAACCGTATCTGTTTGCGGGTATAGGATACAACCTGGATTATCATATCAACATCCGTACGGTCAATGACAGCGTCACGCTCGATAAATTCACGGGTTACAGATATGGTACCGGCCAGCATGCCAACTCGTTTTCGAGCGGGCTGACCTTTAACCTGCTTTATGATAGCCGAACCAATGAGATCAATCCTCTCCCGGGGTGGTATTACAATATCGTTCTGCGAGTGAACCCTAAGTTTTTAGGTAGCGAGGACAACTGGTATTCGTTGTATCTCGATGCACGGAAATATATCAGTTTCGACCAACGCAAGATGAACACGTTGGCCTTCTGGTCTTATCTGTGGACTACGATGGGTTCCAGCTCTCCCTATCTCGATCTGCCGGCCATTACCTGGGATGCGAATCAGCGATCGGGCAGGGGCTTTTATCCCAGCAGATATACGGGGCGAACGCTGTTCGATTTCGAGACCGAGTATCGCCGGGCGATAACCCCGGATGAGCTCCTGGGATTTGTGGTCTTTGCGAACATGAATTCGGTGACCGAGCCGCACACGGGCAATTTTGCGTATGTGCATGCAGCCGCGGGCGCCGGTTTGCGGGTGAAATTCAACAAACATTCCGGCACCAATGTGGGAATGGACATTGCCGCGAGCAAAGGACACTGGGCGATGTATTTTAGTTTGGGTGAGGCGTTTTAGTTATATTCGGAGTATGGTTAAAACGATTGCTGCATTTTTATGGACTGCTTTTATGATAGCCGCTTGCACGGGCGGCGGAGCTAATCACCAACAGCCAGGAAAAGATAATCAACTGACGGCCGATGAAAAGAAAGCGGGATGGGTATTGCTTTTCGATGGGAGCTCGTTGAACGGGTGGCATGCTTATAACAACGACAAGCGGCCCTTGACCTGGTCGGTGCAAAATGGCGAGCTGACCTGTGGACCCGACGTGCGGCTGGATCATATCGACCTCGTCACGGATAAGGAATATACCAATTATGATCTTCGGTTTAACTGGAAGATCCATAAGGAGGGCAACAGCGGCGTTTTTATCGATGTGCAGGAACGGCCCGATATCCCGGCCACGTATGCCTCGGGACCGGAGTACCAATTACTCGAAGAGACGCATATCGATAATGCCGATCCGCTGAAACGGACAGGCTGCATCTTCAATCTTACTTCCCAAAAGAATCCCGGCAGGCCGACCAGGGCGGGCGAATGGAACGAATCGAGGATCGTACAGAAGGAGGGCCACGTCCAGTTCTATCTGAACGGCGTGCTGACGACGGACCAGGATTTCCGGTCACCTGCGTGGGCCGACTCGATCGCAAAGACGCATTTCAGCACGTTTCCGGAGTTCGGAAAACATGTAAGCGGTCATATCGCTTTACAGGACTGGTTCAAGACGGTTTCCTTCAAGAACATGCGCATCCGGGAGCTGCCTTAGTGCAAAGGCTCCGGATCGAGCGGCTGACGCGCGGAACTGCGGCGCTAGGCGATGGTGATATCCTTATCGAGATAGACGTCCTGTACGGTCTGGATGAGCTCGACGCCTTCTTTAAAGGGGCGTTGGAAGGCTTTGCGGCCCATGATCATGCCCATGCCGCCGGCGCGTTTGTTGACGGTGGCGGTATAGACGGCGTCGAACGTATCGGAAGCGCCTTTGCTCTCACCGCCGCTGTTGATCATGCCTACGCGACCGCTGTAGCAGTTGATCACCTGGTAACGGGTGAGGTCGATGGGATGGTTATCCGGATGGGTGAGCTTGGAGTAGACGAGCGGGGAGGTCTTGCCATGTTTGGTGGCGAGATAACCACCGTTATTGGTGGGGGCCTTTTGTTTGATGATATCGGCACGGAGGGTGACGCCGAGGTGGTTGGCCTGGCCAGTGAAGTCAGCGGAGGTGTGGTAGTCGACACCGTCTACTTTGAAGCCGGCGTTGCGGGTATAGCACCAGAGCACGGTGGCCATGCCGAGCTCGTGAGCCAGTTCGAATGCTTCGGCCACTTCTTTCAGCTGACGGTCGCTTTCCTGGCTGCCCCAGTATACGGTGGCGCCTACGGCTACCGCGCCGGTGTTCCACGCATGTTTAACGGTGCCGAACATGGTCTGGTCATAGCGATTGGGCAGACTGAGGAATTCGTTGCCATTGATCTTGACGAGGAAAGGAATGCGGTGGGCATATTTGCGGCTCATGATGCTGAGCACGCCGAAGGTCGAGGCTACCGCGCTGCAGCCGGATTCGATGGCCAGGCGGATGATATTCTCCGGATCGAAATACATGGGATTGGCGGCAAAGGAGGCGCCGGCGCTATGCTCCACGCCCTGGTCTACCGGGAAGATCGAGAGATAGCCGGTATTGGCCAGTCTGCCATGACCGATCAGGATCTGTAAACTTCTCAACACCTGGTTATTCCGGTCGGAATTTGTCCAGATCTCTTCTACATGGTTGGGCGAGGGAAAAGCGCTGAGCGTGGATTTATCGATGACAGGTTTGTGATCGAGCAGATAGGACGCTTTGTCGCCGAGGATGTCGAGGATCTTCTTGGAAGGCATAAAATAATTTTATGCCTGCAATTTAAGCATTCCGGTTGATACAGTTAAGATCCTGGAAGGCGACTTCAAGACGTTTGATAAAGCTGTCCTCGCCTTTCCGGAGCCATACGCGCGGATCGTAATATTTTTTGTTGGGCTTGTCCGTGCCTTCGGGGTTGCCGAGCTGGCCCTGGAGATAGCCTTCGTTCTTTTTGTAATACTGAAGCACGCCGTCCCAGAAAGCCCATTGCAGATCGGTGTCGATGTTCATCTTGATGGCACCATAGCTGATGGCTTCGCGGATCTGATGCTGGGGACTGCCGCTACCACCGTGGAAGACGAAATAGACGGGTTTGGGACCGGTCTTGAGTTGTTTTTCGATATAGTCCTGGCTGTTTTTTAGGATGACGGGCCTCAGCTCCACGTTGCCCGGGCTGTACACGCCGTGTACGTTGCCGAAGGCGGCGGCTACGCTGAACATGCGGCCGACCTTGCTGAGCTCGGTGTAGGCATAAGCAACATGCTGGGGCTGGGTATACAGCTTTTCGTTTTCGACGCCGCTATTGTCGACACCGTCTTCTTCACCGCCGGTAACGCCCAACTCGATCTCGATGGCCATGCCCAGGGGCTGCATGCGTTTGAAGAATTCGACGGAGGTATGGATATTTTCTTCCAGCGGTTCTTCGGAGAGGTCCAGCATGTGCGAGCTGAACAGCGGCTGTTTCTTTTCTTTGAAAAACTGTTGGCCCGCGTCGATGAGTCCGCTGATCCAGGGGAGCCATTTTTTGGCGGCGTGGTCGGTATGGAGGACTACGGGGACGCCGTAGTATTTGGCGACATTGTGGATATGAAGCGCGCCGGAGATGCCGCCGGAGATATTGCCCTGGAGCTTGTCATTGGGCATGCCTTTGCCGGCGATGAATTGGGCGCCGCCATTGGAGAACTGAATGATCACGGGGGAATTGACCTTGGCTGCGGTTTCCAGTACGGCATTGATGGTATTCGTGCCGATAGTGTTTACAGCGGGTAACGCGAATTCGTTGTCTTTGGCGTCTTTATACAGGGCCTCGAGTTCTTCGCCGAACAGGACGCCAGCTTTGTATTTGCTCATATAAAAAAAAGTTGAGTGATGTCGTTCAAGCGCCGCGAAGATAAGATATGGCGGGCTAATCTTCGAATTTGCTGAGGTTTTTTTGGAGGAGGGCCAGATTCTTTTGAAGCGTCTGTTTTAGCTGGCGTTTGACGAGCTGGCCGATGGAACGGCACTTCAAGAAGGCGGG
>DASZOW010000261.1:0-5407 GCA_035550615.1 Puia sp. | reverse complement strand
AAGAACATGCGCGAGAAGCGTCAGCATTTCCTCCGGGAATACGACTGGATCCGGAAAGGGCTGATGTTCGAACCCCGCGGGCATGATATGATGAGCGGGAGCATTCTTTATCCGCCGCATGATCCGCAGAACGACGTAGCGGTGTTGTTCATCGAGACCAGCGGCTGTTTGCCGATGTGCGGACATGGTACCATCGGGACGATCACCATCGCCCTCGAAGAGGGGCTGATCCAGCCGAAGACGCCGGGTTTTATCCGGATGGAAGCGCCGGCGGGTCTCGTCCTTATCGAATACAAACAGGAAGGGAAAAAGGTCCGGTCGGTAAAACTGACGAATGTCCCCGCGTACCTGGCAGCCGAGAACATCGCGGTAGAATGTCCCGATCTGGGACCGCTGAGGGTGGATGTCTCATACGGCGGAAATTTTTATGCGATCGTAGATCCCCAGGAGAATTTCAAGGGGCTCGAACACTATTCGGCGGACCAGCTGATCAGCTGGAGCCGGGTGATGCGGAAGCGGATCAATGCCGACCATACATTTGTCCATCCGGAAAACCCGACTATCCATAGCTGTACGCATATCTTATGGGCGGGTAAGACGATCAGCCCTGAGGCGACGGCCCGGAATGCCGTCTTTTACGGTGATAAGGCCATCGACCGGAGCCCCTGCGGCACGGGCACCTCGGCGCGGATGGCGCAATGGTTCGCCAAGGGCCGGTTAAAGGAAGGGGATGTGTTTCTCCACGAGAGCATCATCGGTTCGGTCTTTAAAGGGCGGGTGGAGAAAGCCGTTTCGGTAGCGGGGAAGCCGGCCATCGTCCCCAGCATCGAGGGGTGGGCCAAGATCTATGGGTACAATACCATCTCTATCGATCCCGAGGACGACCCATACGCGTACGGGTTCCAGGTGATTTAGGCAGCTGCGGCATTGGGATTTCGCGGTCGGACCGTGGCGATTTAGCGTGTTCGGAAATTCATCCCGAACAATCACTTCTTTTAAATGTTAAGTGAGCCCGGGATGGCTTCTGAAAAATTTAGCGCATCCCGGGCATACCAAGATGTCTGTCCTGGCGGACAAACCGCCGTTGGCGGTTTCTGGTTGCCGTTCGGATAATTTCTTCCGATAACACTATTTTTATCCCTTGACAGGTGATAAATTCGCCATCTATGGACTGGATATCCACGCGTTTACCATATCAGCAGACCGGCTATTATTCCCGCATCATCACGGACTATCTCGAGCAAGCCGATGAGCTTTCCCCGTTTTACAAACATCCCGTCTCGGCCGAGGGGCTGCGGCGGTCGATAGAGGCACGCAAGGCCTTCCCTACGGACCGGGGGGCGCTGGTCGGGGCGCTGGAAGAACAGTATGCAAGCGTACCCGCGGCTTCGCGCGTACAGGAGAATATTGCGTTGCTGGCGAAGGAGAACACCTTTACGGTCACTACGGCCCATCAGCCGGCGATATTTACCGGTCATTTATATTTCATCTATAAGATACTGCACATCATCCGGCTGGCTGAATGGTTAAAAGAGCAGCACCCGGCGCAGCATTTTGTTCCGGTCTTCTTTATGGGCAGCGAAGACGCCGATCTCGACGAGCTGGGGCATATTTATCTAGGCGGGGAGAAACTGGTGTGGGAGACCAAACAAACCGGCGCGGTCGGCCGCATGAAGACCAAAGGGCTGGACAAGGTCTTTTACCGGATCGAGGGGCAGCTTTCCGTTCGGCCGCATGGCCCCGAGCTGATGCAGCTGCTGAAAACTGCCTATCTCGAAAGCCCCGATATTCAAACGGCTACGTTCCGGCTTTTGCACAGCCTGTTTGCCGAATACGGGCTAATCGTGCTGATCGCTGACAAGGCAGTTTTCAAGAAACAGATGCTGGCCGTTTTCGAGGATGATCTTTTCCGGCAGGAGCCCACACAGATCGTCAGCCAATCGATCAATGAGCTCAGCAAGCGCTATAAGATCCAGGCGAATCCGCGGCCCATCAACCTGTTCTATCTGAAAGACGATCTGCGTGCCCGGATCGAGCGTACGCCGGAGGGATTCCAGGTCGTGGATTCGAAGATCCGGTTCACCGAAGCCGAGCTGCGCGACGAGCTGCTTCATTATCCCGACCGTTTCAGTCCCAATGTGATCCTCCGCGGTTTGTTCCAGGAAACGATCCTGCCTAATCTGGCCTTTATAGGTGGGGGCGGCGAGACGGCCTACTGGCTGGAGCTCAAAGGACTGTTCGAACGTTATCGGACGCCTTTTCCCGTGCTGATCCTGCGCAACTCCTTTTTGCTGGTACAGCGTCATTGGATGGAGAAGCTGACGAATGCCGGTTTTAGCATCCCCGATCTGTTCCGGGGGACGGACGATCTCGTCAATGACCTGGTTCGGAGAGATTCGGAGCATACGCTCAACCTGGAAGAGGAGATCGCGGCCGCCAACCATTATTACGAGAACCTGAAGGCCCTTGCGCGGCCGGTAGATCCGACGCTGGAGCAACATGTAACGGCGTTACAGGCGCGGGCGCTGGAACCCATCAAATCGTTAGAGAAGAAGCTGCTCAAGGCAGAGCGGCGCCGGTTCGGGGATCAACAGCGGCAACTGGCCGCGTTAAAGGCCGATCTCTTCCCGCATGATAACCTGCAGGAGCGGGTGGAGAACTTTTTGCCCTGGTATGCGGCGCTGGGCCCGGGTTTTATCCACGACCTCTATCGGCATTCCCAGGCGCTGGAACAGCAGTTCGTGGTCCTCACGGAAGAATAAGCCTGGCGGTACAATCAATTGTACGAAAGTGCTATAGATAGGCGGCGTGTTGAACCGCGGCCTGTTCATCCAGGGTATATAGCCGGGGGATACCGGTAGGCAGGTCGACATCGGCGATGGCTTGTTCATCGATATTTTCCAGATACATCATCAGTGCGCGGAGGCTGTTGCCATGGGCGACGACAAGAATGTCTTTTTGTTGCATCAGCAGGGGTTCGATGGCGGTCCGGTAATACGGGATCACGCGTGCAGCCGTATCGGCCAGGCTCTCACCGCCCGGCGGACGGATAGCAAAGCTTCGCCGCCACAAGGCCACCTGGTCGTCACCATACTGTTTCGCCACTTCGTTTTTGTTCTCTCCCTGCAACCTGCCATAGTTGCGTTCATTAAGTGCCCGGTTGTGGGTTACCGGTAGATCCTGCTGGCGGGCCTCTTCGAGTATCAGGGTCATCGTATCGATGGCGCGTTGCAGGATAGATGTGAACCCGTGGAAGAAATGGATGTTCCGGAGCTTGACGCCGGCGGTGCGGGCTTCGTCGCGGCCCAGCTCGGTAAGCGGGATATCCGTTTCGCCGGTAAACCGGTTCTCGAGATTCCAGGTAGATTGTCCGTGGCGAATGAGGGCGAGCAGCGGCATGATGACGGTTTGATCAAAGATACGTCGCGGTTTGGCAAGAACGTCGCCATTAGATCAGCGTTTTTGCCGGGCTGTGGCAGTGTATGGCAAAGCGCTATCGGGCGTCGGCCGTCAGCATGATAACGGGAAAGCGCGTCGGGCCGTGGGGCCAGAGGAGGGCGCCGTTGGCCGATTCGAGGGATTCGCCGGTGAAGAGGTCGGTCCAGGCGTGCGGCGCCCCTGCGAGGAGAGTGAGAGCGAGCGGTGCGGTCCCCGCTGCGCCGCCACCTATCAACGGGACGGCGATGAGCGCCCAATGGGGTCCGTGATGACGGAGATAGGCGAGCCAGGGCCCTTCAGCAGACAGCGGGATGTAATCGCCGTCCGTGAACAGCTGCGGATGAGCATTGCGGTAATGAAGGACCCGATAGATAGTAAAGAGTTTCCCGATGCCGGCGTTACGGTGGTCGGCGAGGAAGGCAAATAGCGCATCGTTGCCCCTGGTCTCGGCTGTCTTCAGCTGTTGGAGCAGGTCGATGCGGCGGGCGAAGTCTACGGGGCGGCGGTTGTCCGGGTCGACGAAGCTCGTCTCCCATAGTTCGGCCCCCTGATAGATATCCGGGATACCCGGGGCCGTGAGCTTGAGCAGCAGGAGCGAGAGACTATAGACCGCCGATTGTTGGATCACGGTGTTGGCAAACGGGATGAAGTCGAGGAGAAAAGGCGAGTCCGGGCGCAGCAGGGCGGACGCGAAGGCCTGGCATTGCTTTTCGTAGGCTTCGTCGGGGTGGTCATGGCGGGTTTCTGTCTTTGCCTCGCGAAGAGCCTTGGTCAGGTATCCGGAGAAGCGCTGGCGAAAATCATCGGTGACGATACCGTCTTCGGGGAGACCGCCAAGGAGCGCCTGATAGATGAGGTATTCGTCGTTTGCTGAAGGGGCGGGGCGGTCGGTGGCTGTGGGTCCGGGATGGCCGTCGACATCGGCGATATAGGGGCGGTTCAGGCGCCGCCAGCGGGTGACGGCGTCGATCCAGGGACGTGGCATGGCGCTGAGGAGGGAAAGCCGGATGCGGCTGTCTTCTCCTCTTTTCGTATCGTGGGTGGTGGTGGCGTTGAGCGAATACCGCTGATGTTGCCGGCGGTCCTGCATCTGGCGGTGGAAGTCGCCGGGGGAGACGCCTGCCATGCCGGGCGTATCACCTACCTCGCAATGCGCGATATAAGGGTTATAGACATAGAAGGTCGTGTCTTCTATCCCTTTGGCCGCCAGGGGGCCGGTGAACTGCATGAGCCGGGTGAGAAAAGTTAGCCGTTGATTGCCGGCATTCCCGGCCGCCGGTTCCCGGCGACAAAGATCGTCGAGGAAATTCAGCTCCGGCAGGAGGTCGGGGTTGCGGTCTTTGGCGGTTGTCAGCGCCGTGGCGACATAACGGGCATCGTCGGACGAGTCCCCGGCGGGATCGGGATAGACACGGTAGACCGGGAAAGAGGCCATCAAAACGGCCAGGGCGCGCCGAAGCCGGTCCTTGTTCTGCGTAACGGCGTGCAGCAAGGGCAGACTGGTCAGCAGGTCCATAAGATTATCCAGCTCTCCGCTCATATAGCGGTAGAGAAAGTCGAGCTTTCGCTCGTATACAACGGTAGGATAGGGCGGAAGGCTGAGGATCTGGCTGGTATAAAAATTCAGCAGTTCGCGGCTGCCTTCGGCATCGGTGAGCAGCTGTCCCGCATAGGCCAGGAAATCATAGCCGGTGCTGCCTTCGATGGGCCAGTCTGCCGGCATCTTCTCGGCGCCGGTCAGGATCTTCTCCGCAATGATATAGCAATCCCCTCCAAACAGCTGTTTCAGCGATTGGAGGTATGCTTTGGGTTTGGCGAGGCCGTCGATGTGATCGACACGCAGGCCATTGATCCAGCCCTGGCGATACCAGTGATGGATGGCCGTATGATATTCCCGAAAGACCTCCGCGTCTTCCATCCGCAGGCAGATGAGACTATTGACCGTAAAGAAACGGCGATAGTTGATATG
>DASZOW010000260.1:0-12862 GCA_035550615.1 Puia sp. | reverse complement strand
CAGGCGGGCAGCGCTTGCCCGGCTATTCGCCGGAACCCGTTCCGTTCGTAGAACCGATGCGCGGCTTTCATCTTATCTACAGTGCCGAGATAAAGATCGGTGATCCCGTGGTTACGGCTGTGATCGAGCAGGGATTGCATGAGGCGCTGCGCGATGCCGGGGGGATTACCGCGAAGGTCGCTCCGCACGAACATTTTCCGGATGACGCCGGTGGCATGGCCTACGTTGAGCAGGCCGATGGTGCCAATCAGCTCGCCTTCTTTGAAGGCGCCCCAGAATCCGCCGTCCGGCTGGTTATAATATCCATCGATATCCAGGAGGTCGGGCTGGTCGTCGAGAGTAACGGCTACCTTGAATTCGACCTGTTGGATCGGGAGGATGAGGTCGACCGCCTGTGTGGCGTGTTCATTCGAGAGCAGATGGATCGTAAAATCGGCTGTGGTTTCCATAATCGGTAAATTGCGTACAAAACTACGTAGTTTTCTACATATATTTTACGAAAAATTTTAGAGATTACTGGGATCGGGCGGGTGGGTGAAAGGGCCGTCTGGCAGGTCTGTCGGGGATAGATGGTGTATGGCGACAAGATAAAAAAGAAGGAATAAATAGCCTATCTTGTGCGCTAAACAGGAAAACCCATGCAATCGACCAAACGTATTATCCTCGCGTTGTGGCTGTGCTTTGCCGCCGCAGGCGTGTTCGCGCAGACAGCTAACGATATCATCAACAAAAATATTGAAGCCATGGGTGGGAGGGACAAGCTGATGAAGCTGACGGCGGTCTATGAGGAGATCACGACGTCGGTGATGGGGCAGGATATTCCCGGCAAGGTGTGGATCGTCAACGACAAGGGAATGCGTACGGAAATGGAGGTCATGGGGCAGAAGATCATCTCTGTGATGACGAAAGATACGGGCTGGATGGTAAATCCGTTGGCGGGATCTTCGGAGCCTCAGCCGCTCCCTTCCGAGCAGGTCAAGCAAGCCGCGGGCCGGATGGATCTGCGCGGGCAGTTCATGGACTACGTAAATAAAGGCTATACGGCAACGTTACTCGGAAAGGAGACTGTAGACGGCAAAGAGAACTACAAGCTGAAGCTGGTAAAGGGCAGCGATAATTTCGAATTTTATATCGACGCTTCGACCTATCTCATCACGAAGATCGTGACGCAGGTCAATGCCGCCGGGCAGACGATGAATACGGAGATAGGGATGTCGGATTATCGGAAGACGCCGGAGGGATACGAGTTTCCATACGCAACGACGATCAACATCAATCCGGGCGGGGAGATCAAGAGTGTGATCTCGAAATTGACGGTCAATCCGACGGTCGATCCGGTAGTTTTTCAGAAACCATAAGATTGGGGTGTTCGCGCGGGCAAGGGATTTTTCGGAAAATAAATGCTAATTTTTTTAGTATTTCGATAAAAAAAGATTATATTTGTAGAGCGAATTCTAATGAGCCCAATTATTGCAGCGAGGCGACCCATATCGCGGCTTTTTCAGTGAAATAGGGTTGAAATCGTCAGCAAAAAACTGATCAATTCGACCTCTTCAGACATACAAAATTCAAAACACGGTACTTATGAGCCTTATAAATGTTTTATTTGCTTATGGAACAGCAGGACCATCGGTATCCGACCATTAAACCTATGCTGGACCAAGGAAGAATAAAGAAGTTGACGGATATATTCACTTATATACCCAAAACTGTCCTTGCACAAGACATAGGTAAGAATTTAAAGCGGTTGAATGAACTTCTGGATCGTCTTGAGAACTTCACGGTGAAAGACCTTCTTGTTATCGGCAATCTTTGTAGTCTGAGCAGGAGAGAGATGTTGCTCTTGCTGGATGCGGAATTTGATTTTCGGGAGCAGAGTAAGATGGATCAGCGAAAAAATATTAAACGGCTTTGAGTCCCTTGGGCGATGAAGGGGACTTCCATAACCATGAACCTCCTATTTTGATTTAGAATCCAAGATTCCTGGCGGAGGGTCGGGAGGCTGCGCTGCTGTTGCAGCGGGTTGTTCCCGGCCCTTTGCGATTGGTTTAATTAGAATGGGCCTTACAAATGACCTTAGCGAAAGCTGCTCTTGCCGGGCGGCTTTTTTTGTATAGGCGCAGGGGGGGCGGGGCGGGGGCTTGGTAGGCGGAGCCGCGGATAGGGATGAGCAGGCGGGCGGGGGTGCGGGCTTTGGCAGGCGGAGCCGCGGGCGATTGCGAGTGGGCGCGGGAGTGAGAAAGCCGTGGGAGTCGCGGATGCGCGCGGCACTTTTTTGGACTACTTTTGGTCCGATGGACAGCTTTTTTGCCTATATCGGGAATTTTGTTCGGCTCGGCGACGAAAGCCGGGAGGCGCTGGCGGCGGTATTACAACCGATGAACTTGCCCAAAGGACATTCACTTTTGCGGCCGGGCGGCATTTGCCAATCCTTTTATTTTATCGAGAAAGGGCTCACCCGCACCTACTACCTCAAAGACGGCAAAGACATCACCGACTGGATCTCCACCGAAGGGTCCATCGCGGTCTCGATCATCAGCTTTCTCACACACCAACCGGATATCAGGGGCATCGAACTCCTGGAACCTTCTTTTCTTTGGACGGTCTCGCATTCCGATCTGGAACGGCTCTATAGCCGGTATCATGAGATCGAGCGTTTGGGCCGCTTGCTGATGAGCGCGGGCATTATTCAATTGCAACAACGATTCGATGACCTGCATTTTGCGACCGCCCATGAACGTTACCGGAAGCTGATCGCTGCCACGCCCAGCCTTGTGAACCGCGTCCCGCTCGGGATGATCGCGTCGTACCTGGGGATCACGCAGGAGACGTTGAGCCGGATCCGGGCGCAGTTTTAGGGGGCTTCGCGGGGTGTGGCAGGCCGACTTCGGGGTTTAGGCAGGCGGAAGAGTTTGCGGGCGCGGACGGCGACTTGACCAGGCGGCGGACTTTGTGGGGCGGCACAGGACTTGGCGATGGGGCGGGCTGCCACCGTCTTTTGACATATATCAAAGGAAACTGTCGGGCGCCGATAGAGCTTTGTAGAAAATTATTTTATGAACACTCTATTATGGACCTGCCAGATACTCACGGCCATTATCTTCCTCTACTCGGGTATCAATAAATCGACGCTTTCGCAACAAGCGTTGGTCGCCAAGGGTCAAACCGGCGTCAGGGGTCTGGGCTCGGGGCTTATTCAATTCATCGGCATCGCCGAGATCCTCGGGGCCATCGGGCTGGTATTCCCGACATGGCTGCACATTGCGCCGGTACTTACCCCGATTGCGGCGATCTGTTTTGCCGTCGTCATGATCCTGGCCGCGCTTACGCATGCGCGACTGGCACTCGCCACCCACAACAAAAAGGAGCTCCGCAATATCATGACCAACGCCGTCCTGCTGGCGCTGATGCTGCTGATCGCATGGGGACGAATGGGGAAGATCTGACATGCGGGTGGGCAGGGGATCGGGATGCAAATGGGGTTGGGCGGGCAGAAGGTGGCGGGTGGCTGGAGGCGGTGGCTTCGGGCGAGGGATCGTGAGGCGGTGGAACGCGGCGGCCCCGGGCGGTGCTGGGGATTGGGATGCGCACGGCTCAGGCGGGCAGAAGGTGGCGGGCGGCCGGAGGCGGTGGCGTGGCGGCGGCGCTAGGGGAATTGACCTATATTTACACGCATGAAAAATGTCTTTGTCGCCGCGTTGTGCCTTTTTATTCTGTCCCCCGCCTTTCCACAGATTCCGCAAAGGAATTATCTGGACGACCCCAAACTTAGCCCCCACGAACATTCACTCGACTTCACGCATCTGCGGCTCGAGGTTTGGCCCGAACCGGCCGCGGGTAAGATCACGGGCAAAGTGACGCATTATTTTCGGCCATTACGTCCAGCCGTCGACTCTATTTTCCTCGATGGCATCCTGATGTCGGTGAAATCGGTGACGCTGAACGGCCAGCCGGTACGCTATCACGCCGACAGCGCGGGCATCTCCATCCTGCCGTCGCAGCCACTCGCCTGGGGATCGGCCGATAGTCTTACGGTCGAATACTCGGCGACGCCACGACACGGGCTGTATTTTATCGGTTGGAACGACCCGAATAATCTTAGCCGTAAACAGGTCTGGAGCCAGGGGGAAGCGGTCGACAACCGGTGGTGGATCCCGATGTACGACGAACCGAACGACAAGGTGATCTCGGAGCTGATCGTGCATTTCGATAAAAATTATAAAGTCCTTTCCAACGGGCAACTGGTGGACACCGCCGTCAATACGGATGGAACGAAGACCTGGCACTATGTGATGAGCCATCCACAGGCGCCCTACCTGATCATGCTGGGCATCGGCAAATACGACATCAAGGAAACGCATTCTGCTTCCGGCGTGCCGATGCATCTCTACTACTACCCCGAATGGAAGGACCGCGTCGCACCCACCTATGAATACAGCGAGGCGATGATGGACTTCTTTGAAAAAGAGACGGGCGTAAAATATCCCTGGGAGAGCTATTCGGTATTGCCCGTGCAAGACTATATGTTCGGCGCCATGGAGAATACGACTGCTACCATCTATGGGGATTTTTACCTGGTCGACCGGCGCGGCGCATTGGACCGCGGTTTTGTCTCGGTGAACGCGCATGAGCTGGCGCATCAATGGTTCGGCGACTATGTGACGGCTCGCAGCGATGCACATGGCTGGCTGCAGGAAAGCTTTGCGACGTACTACAGTCAGCTATTCGATCGGCAGGTATACGGCGACGATTATTTCGAGTGGGAGCGGCGGGCTGACGGCGTTGCGGCCATCGAGGAATCGAAACGGAACCTCTTCGGGGTGGCCAACAGTGAATCGGGGACGGCAAGGGTGTATGGCAAAGGAGCCGTGGTACTGGATATGTTGAAATATGTGGTGGGGGGCCGTGAGGCATATAATAAAGCGATCAAATATTATCTGCTGCATCACCCCTATGGCAACGTCGACACGCACGATCTGCTTGTGGATTTCGAGGAAAGCACGGGGATGGACCTGCAATGGTTCTGGGACGAATGGCTGTACCGCGGCGGCGAGCCGGACTACCAGGTGGAATTCGAAGATCATCCGGATCAGGCTTCGCTTGTGGTTAGCCAGAACGTGGTTGCGGGCGGCATCACCGGATATAAGGACGGCCTTTACCGAATGCCGGTAGTGGTCGAGCTGCATTATACGGATCATACTATGATGCGCGGGACATTCTGGATCGAACGCGCGACGCAGATCATCGAGCTTCCCAAGAAGGAGGGCGCGACGCTGGCCTATGTGTTGTTCGATCCGGGCAGCCGCATCCTCAAGAGCATTTCGTTCCCCAAGTCGACGGCGATGCTGCTTGCACAGGCGGCGGATGCGCCCGAGATGCTGGACCGGTATGACGCACTGGTCGATCTGCGCGGCGTACCGCTGAGCGAGAAGGCCGATCTGCTGCGGGACTGCTTTCACCGGGAGAAATTCTTCGGGCTTCGTAATGAGGCGCTTGGGCAGCTGGCTGCCGACACCGGAGCGGCGGGGGATGCGATTGTCCGCGAGGCGTTGGGTGATACGGACGTAGCCGTGCGCAAAGGATCTCTGGAACTTATCGATCCGCATTCGACGCGCGTCGCGGCGGTGATGCCTGCATTGACGGCATTGTTGCATGACTCGAGCTATGCGATCATTGAGACGGTGTTGGAGAAGCTGGCCGAGGCGGCGCCGGAACATTTGCGCGAATATCTGGCCGCGACGCGTGGAGTGGAGGGAGTGCTGGGGCGGAATGTGCGGGTGCGGTGGCTTGAGCTGGCATATATGGAGTCTGGTAAAAGGTCCCTGGCGGAGGAATTGGTGGCGTTGACCGGGTCGTCCTATGAGTTCCGGACGCGGGACAATGCGATGGCGGCGCTTCGGCGGATCGATTATTTCAGTGTTGCGCTGACGGCGAATCTTGTCGATGCGATACTAAATCCCAATACGCGGCTGAGCGGACCGGCCAGGGATCTTCTCGGATATTTTTATGCGCAGGATAAATGGCATCGGGTGATCGGTGATTTTATCCGTGCGGGGCACTGGACGGGATGGCAAGCGGGGATGCTTAGCGGGTTTGCGGAGTAGTGGGACGGAAGCTAGGAGAATAACGACAGATTGCAGGGACGTTTTCAGCAGGCATTATGGCACCAGCACGATCTTGCCGTGGGTGTGGTGTTTCTCGAGCTCCTGGTAGGCGGCGCGGACGTCGTCGAGGTGGTAGACGTTGGCGATGGGGATCTCGAGCCGGCCTTTGTCGATGAGGTTGGCGAGTTCGGCCAGGACTTCGGCCGTGGCGCCCTGCGCGTTGCCGGCGGTTTGCGTGTGGTATTTTTTTGCCGATTCGAAATCCATGATGGTGTCGATGCGTTCGGGTTTGACGCCGAGACCGAGGGCAATGTCGACATAGCCATGGCCATAGGTGTCGATGAAGGCGTCGATCCTGGCACTGGGGACTTGGGACCGGCCGGCCTTGGCATTCAGCGAGGTTGCGGCGGACCTGATCCTGCCGACCATGCCTTCTCCGTAGGCTACGGGGATGGCGCCGTGTCTGGACAGCCATTCATGGTTACGTTCGCTCGCCAGGCCGATGACCCTGGCGCCGAAATTTCTGGCCAGCTGCACCACCACGGAACCTACGCCGCCGGCCGCGCCCGACACGACGACGATATCGCCTTTTTGCAGGCCTACGGCTCGCACGGCAGCATAGGCCGTCGTCCCCACGACGAATAGCCCTCCCGCCTGTTCCCAGGAGACATGCGACGGACGATGGATGAGGTGCCCTGTTTCGGCCACCACGTATTCGGCCTGGCTCGCGCGATTGTCGGTAAAGCCAATGACCTCATCGCCGGTCTTGAAATCTTCCACGTTGTCGCCTACCCTCTCGACGATGCCGGCAAAATCGCTACCCTGGCCCGAGGGGAATGTCGAAGGCCATCTTTTTTCCATCATGCCCCGGCGGATCGCCGCCTCGCCGGGATTGATGCCCGCGGCTTTGACCTTTACGAGGACTTCATCATCATCAAGGGCTGGAATGGTAACCTCTTCGATGTGCAGGACGTCGATGCCACCGAATTGGTCATATTTAACTGCACGGGATCTTTGGGTCGGCGTTTCCATAAACTGCTTTTTGATTATTAATGGGTTAGATGCGGCTGGTGCATCATAAGAACATTAATCAAATCCTGTACCTCACCCACCGGGCGCTCCTCCAGGAGATATGAATGGACGCCCTGGGCAGAAGGTTCCCAGCTGTTGGTGCCATCGGGCAACACCCGGATGGTCCCTGTCCGGACGGTATACCAGGGGCTAAAACCGGCAATGGCTACCAACACCGCGGTCTCGTCCCAGCTGCTACGGCCCGTACGGTCCTCTGCAGACTGCGGCAGGCTGATCCTGAAGACATCTTTGACGGGGCTATTCCGAATGGACGCATTCATGACCAGCGGCAGACCGGTTTTGATCTTAACGCCGATCTCGAACCCGCTGAACAGAATAGGCGTAGGCCAACGGCTGCACACATATGCGGAAGCGGTACTATCGCTGAGCAGGTTGAACTCTCTGCCCTGTGGGAATCTGCCGGCCATGGACACGAGCTGCTTTACCCTGGCCCTTACGAGCTGTGCGCCGGTGAGCTTGCTATAATTATCACCCGGGCTTTGAAGCAGGTCGCGCAAATTGGTGAGAAAGCCGGTGGTGATGATGACTACGCTGTGATCGGGCTGTTTGGCGAGGATCCTCCTGTATAGGGTGACGGCGTCTGCTGCCTGATCGTTGCGTTTTATGGCGTGGGGGTAATGCGCCAGGATGCTGTCGGTCCAGTGTTGGCGATCGCGCTGATCGATGGCGTTATTTTTTGGTACGCCGACCGGGATGTCGGGCCGGTGAAAATAGGTATTGAACAAATTGAGGACTGCCGCCACGCCTTCATACTTATTGCTGGCCATGGTCGCGAGGATGGTAGCCTTGCCGCTGTCGGCGAAGGCATGCAGCAAGGTGATGGCGCCTACGTCGTCATAGTCGGGACCTATGTCGCTGTCGAAGATCACGGCCAGCGGCTTTTCGTTTTTTGGCTTTTGCTGGGCGCAGACGGCGGCCGTCATCAGCAGGAACATGGCCGGGATGAATAGGAGGCGGGACAGGCAATCGTTTGGCAAATGGATTGATTTATTGGTTAACTGATCTCATCGATGCTGCAAGATAGCGATCACCGGCCACTGGATATTGTTTTATCAGGGCATCGATGGCTGCGAGGTCGCTTTTGGTCAGCCGGACGTCGACGGCACCGGCATTTTCCTCCAAGTATTTTCTGCGTTTGGTGCCGGGGATGGGAAGCATATCGTCGCCCTGGGCCAGGACCCAGGCCAGGGCCAGTTGTGCGGGCGTAGCATGCTTCTCGCGGGCCAGTGCGGCGAACTTTTCGACGAGGGCATTATTGTTGTCCCGGTTCTCGCCGGTAAAACGGGGCAGGTTCTTTCTGAAATCGTCATCCGGAAGCTGCGATGCATCGGGCATCGTGGCGGTGATCAGTCCGCGCGAAAGGGGCGAATACGCAACCAGCGAGATGCCCAACTCGCGGGTAGTCTTTAAGATGTCGTCGTGTTCGATGTCGCGGGTGAGAATCGAATATTCCGTTTGCAGTGCGGTTACCGGGTGGACGGCGTAGGCTTTACGGATAGAGATTGCCGAGGCTTCCGACAGCCCGATATAGCGGACTTTTCCTTGTTTGACGAGGTCGGCCATGGCGCCTACGGTTTCTTCTACGGGCACATTGGGATCGATGCGATGGGCGTAGTAGAGATCGATGGTGTCGATCCCGAGGCGTTTGAGGCTGTTGTCGGCGGCCTGGCGGATCCATGCCGGAGACCCATCGATATAGGTATTTCCGCTGCTGCTCGATGCGGCGATCCCATTCTTAAAGCGAAAGCCAAATTTTGTGGCGATGAAGATCTTCCTGCGATTTTCGACGAGGACCCTGGAGACGAGCTCTTCATTTTTCCCGTTGCCATACATATCGGCGGTGTCCCAGAAGTTGACGCCGAGATCGAGGGCTTTGTGGAGGGTGGCGATGCTTTCCGTTTCGTCGGTGGGGCCGTATGCCCAGCTCATGCCCATGCAGCCCAGACCGATGGCCGATACTTTTTCCGATGTTTTTCCTAATGTCCTGTATTGCATAGTCTTTGTTTTTGGACTTCAAAGGTAGCGGGGGACAGGGGTGGGAAGATAAGGTAATCAAACGGATGATTAATGAATTCAAACAATGGCTGACGGCTGGTGGTTGGTATGTTATGGGGCCGGTGGTTGGTGCTTATGGGGCGGCAGGCTGCCAGTGAATCTTAGCGATTGCGATTTTCGGGCATGAGTTCTTTGCGGATGCTTAGGGGCGTGGCCTGGGTATGTTTTTTAAAGAAATTATTGAAGTAGGTCGGGTATTCGAAGCCGAGGCTATAGGCGATCTCGGCGATGGTCCAGCTGCTGTGGATCAACAGCGTTCTTGCTTCCTTGACGATCCGGTCCGAGATATGCTGGGTCGTGGTTTTGCCGGTGGTTTCGCGGACGGCGCGGTTCAGGTGGTTCACGTGGACCGAAAGATTTTCGGCATATTGGGTAGCTGTCCTGAGCTGTAGGGTATGGTCATGGCCGTCGACGGGGAACTGTCGTTCCAGCAGTTCGAGGAAGAGCTCGGTGATCCGGGCGTTGGCGTTGATATGTTTGCGGAAGTCTACGACGGGCTGCATTTTAAGGGCGTGATGGATGATCAGATGGACGTAGGTCCGGAGCAGGTCGTATTTATAATCATAGGCCGAGTCCATTTCGGTCATCATGCGGGCGAAGATGCCGGAGATCTCGGTCTGCTGTTGATCGTCGATAAAGAAAAGGGGCTGGCCGCCGATGCGGAAGATGGGGGAGCGATGGAGGAGGTCGTTGTGGCCTTGGGCGATAAAGGCTTCGGTGAAGAGGCAATAGTAGCCTTCCTGTCTTTGGCTGATGGGGTCCCAGGCGTAGGGTAGACCGGGGTTGGAAAAAAGCAGGGAGGGACGGTCTACCTCGATCCATTTGTCGGCGTAGTAGAGGCGGCCGGCGCCGATGATGAGGGAGATCTTGTAATAGTCGCGCCGCCGATAGGTCGAGCCGCGGAAGCAGTTGGTGCGGCTGAATACATTGAAATGGCCGACGTTGCCGTTGGCAGCGTTTGGGGAATAGCCGTGGGAGTCGACGAGCGGGTTACGGGTATAAAAGTCTTTTAGTGATTCGGTTTTGTTCATGATGTATCGGGCTTTCCGGCGATTTTTCCAGGCCAAAAGTATAACATTCAAACAATATGGGTAGTTCATATTCTCTGATAATTTAGTAGTTTTAAGCTCATATATTCATGAAACGAATTTTACTTTTTGGGGCGTTAGCACTATCTTTTTTGTCGTATGCGTCTGCCCAGCAAAATGGGAGTCGATTTGAGTTCTCATTGCAGACGGCGCATCCAAAGGCCAAGGCCTTGATGAAAGATGATTTTTTTTGGAGCCCGATCGATGACGCAGGTCCTTTTGGGAGTGATGGCGGGTCGGATGCTGCCTATGGTTTTCATGACTGGCGGCCGGGGCATTTTTCCGAGTCGCCCATTATCTATTTAGGGAATTTGATAGAAAGATATCAATATCCGCCGATTGCATGGGACGAGCTGGATACCAATCGTCTTAAAGAGTACATGCATATTGATTACGCTCCGGATGAGGCCGGCATCGATAAAATGGTGCAATTGCTGAAAAACGAGCAGGACGAGAATGCAAAGCGTTCTGTCAGCGCAAAGAAGCTGACCGACGAGCAACTGCGACAGATAGTGGTCAAATCTGGCAACAACATGGGGGCATCTTATCTAACCGATCTCGATGAATCGATCATCGGGACGGCTTTTGCGCAGATCTGTATGGAGGGAAGGCTTGACGTTAAATTGAAATATTATGTGACAAAGGCGCTGCAAAGGGAGATGTTACCGCTGATTACAAGGAATTATGGGAATGCGAATCAGCGGCAGGCATATAATGACAAAATGAGAAAGCTGTTGTTTGTGGTTAATCAAATGAAGTAGTTTTTCTTGAGTGAAATGGATGACGGACACGGTTGATCCGGGCGCGTAAGGAGTTTGTGAACGCTGATAATATTGCGGCGGGGATATCTCCATTCAACCCGGAAGGTATAGCAATTGAGGCGGGGCGGTTGATGCTTTCGAGGATTCATGAGCTGATGCTGGCCGGAGCAATGTTAGTCTTCTTTTTGCGCCAACCAGTGCGTTTCAGGAGCATTCGATCTCTAATGGCTGGTCGGATGCTTACATGGAAATGGCGGCCTCTTTTGATCAGGCCTTAGCTTCGATTTCCAGATAAGACTACCCAACCATTCATTGTTTGAATGCATCTCTCATATCCTCTATTTCTCTCCTGGGAATTCCCATTCCTCCAGCCACATTTCGCCAATGGCTCACCGCACCGGATACTGCAGCAATGATTTCTTCCCGCCGTTCTGGGCTTATCCTGAATTGTCCGGCAACCTCACGAGCCAGGTCAACGTCCAAAATATTACTGTGTTCGGAGATGTTCAGTGTAAGTCCGGTCGATCTCGGTATCGGGTTAATGTCAAATGCGGGAGATAGTCGCCACCCTTTGGCTGTAAGTAGAAAACCATGGTTCCGAAGGTGGTCATCACTGTTACTGACACAGATGTAAAAAACAATGCGTCTCCAAAGCTCTTCCAAATCTCGTTCCGGAGCCGCTCCGTAACGCATAATGAATTCCGCCAAATGCAAATAGGAGACTCCTATGCCGGCATCCATGCCATCCGAATAGCCCAATAAAGTCATTGCCGATGCGAAATGAATGCGTTTGTCGCCTACGCGGTCGAAGCGCTTGGTCAGAAAGGTGTGGAAGGTCCGCGAAATTTTGTTTGCATTCCCTTCTGCTGTTAAAAGACCCGCTTTTAGCGCCAATTCATTAACCACCGCCTCCCACGCTCCGATGTCTCGATCATCGTTTCGGCTTGGAAATTTCGCGATCCAAAGGTTGCCTTCCGGGTCTTTCACACTAGCCTTAGGCCTGGCTCCGCCAAGAGAGGAGCCAGGAGAAATAAGTAGACTAAGCCAATGCGCAAAGGCAGGATCTTCAAGATTGTCAGTGTCCTCCAGTCTTAAACTAGCCTCTTCCAGGGTCCTTAGCGAAGTAAAGGGAGGGACCGTCATATCCTTTTCATTGTGTAGAAAGGGACCATCTTCGGTCAACCGAAAGCGTAGCGCCCCCATCCTGTATAGATCATATACTCCTAGCAGAAAGTCACTTTCAAATAGGGGATGCACTTTGCGGTTTTCATTCCCGGCATTTAGGGCTTCCCTACGTTGCATAAGCACTCTTCCCCACCGGTCTGGGGCTGAATCCATGAACAAACCAAAATTGGGCTTATTGTCTCTTAGGTATTGCGGACCACCATATAATCCAAGGTCGGGGTCTAATAACATGGCAAACCCTGATTCAAGCCATTCCTTGTTATAGGAAAATGAAAATACTTCCTTCCCTCTTAACTGCTCGACTTGAAGAATCCCCAGCTTTTCAAGTCCCCCCAGTTCAAGCCAGTCTAAATAAACATATATATGCTTTTGATTTGCCATTTACGCCTTTCTTTTCCCGGACAACAAACCGGCGTCTTGTAATTTTCGGCCTAACGGGTCATTGGCCGCGACATTCATTAAATCCTTCTCCAATCCAAGTACGAACAATACCTGCAGGTAAGCACTCATGGACACACCGGGTGCGCCTTTCTCAATAAGACCAAGTGTAGATCTGGCTATACCTGCTCTTTCCCCG
>DASZOW010000259.1:0-4123 GCA_035550615.1 Puia sp. | reverse complement strand
AGATCACGCACCATCGTGACCCGCAGCCCCGCCAGCTTTTTCTGCGTATCGACGACACTATCCGCAAAACTGATCATCCGGATCACCGAGATATCCCGCACATAACCGGCAATGCCGACGGCCGTACACGCAAAAAACATCGCCGAGGATACCCACATCACCCACTCCCCCCACACCGCCACCAAACAAAGACCCATCAACAGCAACCATACCACCCCCACCACGATCCCCGCCACCCGCCCCCGGATCAATGGCCGCAATACCGAATCGACCTTTTGCTGCTGCAGCTCCACAAACATCCGGCGGTTCAGCTCGATCGTCCGCTCGAGCCTCACATCATACGCCTTCCAAAGCGCCTGAAATTCATCCGTACTCATAGAAATTCATTTTTACCCGCCGGCCCCACAATCCCGGGGGTCATGGTCAATTTAAAAATTGTTGTTTCAACCTACCCTTGATCCGGCTCAGCTTCGTCGCCACATTCGTCTCGGAAAGCCCCAGGATCTCCCCGATCTCCTTATAACTCCGCTCCTCGAGATAGAGGATCATCAACGCCTTATCCAACTCGCCCAGCGAACCGATAAACCGCTGCAACAGCTCGATCCGCTCCTCCAACCCCTCCCGGTCTCCACGATCAGCAAGCTCCGCCAGCTGCACCTCCGCACCTAGCTCGACACGCACCCCGCCGGCCCTGGCCTTACGATAAAAAGAAATGGCGACATTCAACGCTATCCGGTACATCCAGGTAGAAAATTTATAGTGATCATCGAATTTCCCCGCCGACTTCCATAGCTGATAGATCATCTCCTGCATCAGATCCTCCCTGTCGCTCACATTGCGACAATAAGAGGCGCTGATCTTATACAGGATGCCCATGTTCCCCCGTATCAGCTCCAGGAAAGCCGTCTTGTCCATACTATATTATTCGCCGGAAGATCCAAAAAATCACAGCCCCGCAAAAATTATTTTGCGGGGCCGCATATAAAAAATAACATGCCGGACGAGCCGACTTCCATAGCCGCTAGATCATCCGAAGATCAATACCCGAAAATCTCTTCCAGCGAAAGCACCTTGACGCTCCCTACCTTCTTCAGATCATCCATCTTCACCCGCTTGTCGCTGGCGACCACACAATACGTATACGCCTTGCCGGCCAGCTCCTGGTCATGAAACCCTTTGACATCACCCATCGTCAGCTTGTCCAGCTCCGAATACTCATCCTTCCGCTCGTCATAATCGAGCCCCTTCCTCCTCGCATCCAGGTACGCAAAGACGATCTGGTCCTCCGTGAACCGCTGCGTCTCGATATCCTTCTTCTCGCTCGTCTTCGCCAGCTCGAAATTCTCCTCGGAAGAAGGCAGATTGTTCAGCAGATCGTTCATCCCCCCGATAGCCTCATTCATCTTATCCGCCTGGCAACCGATATACGCCAGGACATAGAAAGGATCAGCCTTCTTTACCGGCGTACCATAAACCGCATATGTAGAATAAGCCAGCGCCTTGGACTCACGCAACGTCTGGAAGACCACCGACCCCATGCCGCCGCCAAAATAGTTATTGAACAAATCGACCACCGGCTCCTTATGGACATCAAAGGTGTCTGAATTCCGGATCCAGCAGATCTCGCTCTGCACCATATTGTAATTTGCAAACAGCACCGTGTTGGCCGACTGTGTGGCAAAGGGGAACTCCATCTTCTGCGGGTAGGGCGCCCACTCGGCAGGCAGCTTATGCAGCTTCGTGATCTCGGAAGTAAAAGCATCCATCGACAGCGGACCATAATAGATGATCGTATGCTTATAGTTCAGCAGATCATGGAGCAACGCGATCAGGTCCTGCGGTTTCAACGCCTCCACCTCTTGCGCACTCAAAGTCGTATTAAAGGGGTTTTTGCTCCCATATCTGGCATAGCTGATCAATCCCTGCATGATCGCATTCTTGTTCAGTTTGTTGTTCGCCCTCGCCTTAATGAGCCGTCCCTTGAGCGCCACCAGCGCGCCGCTGTCTGGCAGACAGTTATGGATCATATCCTCGAAAAGCGCTACCGCCTTGCCGAAATTCTCCTGCAAACCCGTGATGCTGACCATGGTCACATCGTTGGTCGTATTGATGCTGAAGTTACACGCGATATCATAGAACGCCTTGCTGATCTCGGCCGTAGGATGCTTCTCCGTTCCCAGGTATTGCAGATATTGCGCCGCCAGCGGCAGCAGCCGGTTATGGAAATTGCCCATCTCCAACCGGTAATAAAGATGAAAAAGCTCGTTCTCCTTGTTGGGCACATACAACACATCCGCAATGCCGGCCCTGGTCCTGCCGATTCCCCGCTCAAAATCCAGCCATTGCGGCTTGACATCCGATACCGGTATCGCGCTAACCGCCTTGACAAAAGCGCTCACCTTACCCGCATTGGTTTCCACCGGCGTAATCGGCGGTTTCTCCACCTTGACGATATTCTTCGGTTCACCCTTACGTTTGTAGATCAGCACATAATTATTGTGCATGTATTTATTGGCCACCGCGATGATCTCCTGTTTGGTGACTGCCGCCTGCTCGTCCAGTTCGGCCACATCCTTGTCCCATTTTGTCGCCCGCGTCTGGATAAAGGATTCCATCAGGTCATTGACCCGTGACTCATTCTTCTGCAACCCTTCCAGCAGGCTCAGCTTGCCATTGGCGACGATCGCCTTAACCAGGCTCTCGTCAAAATCGCCCTTCTTCAATTTTTCGATCTCAGCCATGATCAGGTCTTTTACCTGTTCCAGACTCTGCCCCTGTTTCGCTGTGCCCAGGAACATCAACACCCCATAGTCCTTGAATTGATAGAGACCCGCCTGTGCCGCCTGGACCTTTTGCTGTTTATTCAGATCGAGGTCGAAAAGCCCCGCCTTGCCATTGGAGAAGATATCGCTGATCAGATCCAGCACCACCGCGTCACGCGTCTCCACGGCCGGCGTCCGGAAGCCGATCCGCAGATTCTCCGCGCTCGGGCCATACACATTCTTTACCACGGGCGCCGTCAGGTTCCTTTCCGGAGCCGGATTGTAAAGCTCCACCGGTTTCGGCTGCATATAAGCAAACGCCTTGTCGATCTTCCTGATCAGCTCGTCAGAATCGAAATCCCCAGCCATGATCACCGCCATATTGTTCGGCACATAATATTTATGGTAGTAGGCCCGGATCGCCTTCAGACTCGGGTTCTTCAGATCCTGGATCGTGCCGATCGTCGTCTGTTGCCCATAGTTATGGGTGGGGAAGATAGCCGCCAGCAGCGCTTCCTGTACCCGGACATTGTCGTTGTCCAGCCCGCGGTTCTTCTCTTCATAGACCGCTTCCAGTTCCGTATGGAAAAGCCGGAACACCGGGTCGCGGAAACGTTCCGCCTGAACGGCCAGGAATTTGTCCATGGCATTGGAGGGAATGTCTTCCTCGTACACCGTTTCTTCCACCGAGGTATGCGCATTGGTGCCCTGCGAACCGATATCCGCCATCATCTTATCGTATTCGTTGGCGATGGAATAATGCGAAGCCAGACCGCTGACACTGTCGATCCGGTGATAGATGCGTCTGCGCATCAGCGTGTCTTTTGTAGAATTGTATTGCTCATACAAAGCATCGATCTCGTCGAGAAAGGGCTTTTCCTTTGCCCAGTCGAGCGAGCCGTAATGCTCGGTTCCCTTGAAGAGCAGATGTTCGAGATAATGCGCCAGACCCGTATGATTCCGCGGGTCCGTATTGCTTCCCGCACGCACCGCGATCCGCACCGCCACACGCGGCTCCTTATGGTTCGGACTTAGAATGACTGTGTGCCCATTGGAAAGTGTATAGACGCGGGCCTGAAAGGGGTCGTTGGTCACATAGCGATACGTGTAGCCCCCCGAGCTCGCTTCCTTCCATTGATATTTGTCATCCTGTGCCCACGCGGTCTGCGTGGCAAGAAAAAGAAAAAGTAAGATCAGCCTCGTTATATTCATGTTTTTTCTATTTGGCGTTCGCGCAATTACGCGAATTTTTGCCATTTCCGGCATGCCGTTCGTCACAACAAGGCGATTCTTTTTTAAGGCCACACGAAGCAGCTTGCCCCAGTTAAAGTTAAAGGTCTATCTTTGCGAAGCAAAACACT
>DASZOW010000258.1:0-10949 GCA_035550615.1 Puia sp. | reverse complement strand
TCTCCACGACAACCAGGGCGATTATACCGCCGCCGAGCTCAATGACCGTTCCTACTGGGTAAAAAAGGGCGCCCAGGATGTATACAATTTCTCCGAAGATTTCCTTTTGTGGGTCACCAGCCAAAAAGACAATTTCAAGCTCAGCAAACAGCTTTTCTTTGTCCGGCCGCTATTGCAGGAGATCTATGACTTCTACCTGGAGCAGGTGCTTCAGAAAGGGAACCGCATCTCATACGAAGCGGACGAGGACCTGCAGGCGTATTCCGACCCCCATCTGCTGATCACTATTATCCGCAATCTCACGGACAATGCCAATAAATACACCGTACAGGGGACGATCCGGATCGCCGCGAGGCGGGATGGCCATGATCTGCTGATCACCGTCGCCGACACCGGCAAAGGGATGAGCACCCGACAGATAGCCGCTTTTATGGGGCATGACAACCTGGACAATGTCAGGAGCGGTAGCCAGCTGGGCCATAAATTCATCTTCGATCTGACCCAACGGCTCAATGGCGCCCTGTTCGTCGAAAGCGGGGAGAATACCGGAACTACGGTAAGCCTGCGTATCCCGATAGACCCGCCTGCTGCCGCGTCAGAATGATCAAACCAAATCCTCCATCTGCTTTTTGTATTTGCCCGGGGTGATCCGGTAGACCTTTTTAAACGCCAGAATATAGTTGCTGATGCTCGAGTAACCGATCTCATAGGCGATCTGGCTGATCGATTTGGCATTGTCTGCGATCATCTCCCGGGATTTCTCGATCCGCTTGTTCCGGATATATTCCGAAATGGTCATCCCATGGATCGATTTGAAAAGGAAATTCAGCCGGTGATAGCTGGTATAGGTCTTTTTTAGAATGGAATCTACGGTGAAAGTATCGGAGCAATAAAATTCCGAGATATAGGATTCTACTTCCCGGATGAGGGTCAGGTCGTCCTCGTTCTCGATATCCGATGCGGGGTTGGCGCCCAGCAGACTGCGATGGCGGTTACCCAGAAAGTATTCCAGCAGGGCCAGCACATTGTTCTGCACACCCAGCCGGTTGGGTTCCTTTTCCTGGCTCATGGCCAGCGCGTCGGAGAACAGCGACATCTGCCGTCGGCCCAGCCGGCAGGTGATGATATTGGCATTGGCGTCCTCGTCGAGTATTTGTCGGATCTTATGGAACTGGGCATTGTCTTGAAAGACCAATGCGGCCCAGGCCTCAGGGATAAAGACTACCAGCGCGGAGAGCTGGATAGGTCCGGCAGCACAAAAGCCGATGGGCCGTTCCGTCCTGCTCAGCAGGCCGAGTCCCGGGCTGGCAGCCTGTTCCGGCGCCTGAGAAGCCGTTTTGATCCGCAGATCGCCTTTATAATTAATGAACGTGAGAGTGAAACCATTTCCATCGCTATCCGGTAAGGCAAGGTCCAATCGCTCCGCCGACTCTTTGAACAGCGCGGCGCGAAGGCCTATCGGCAGGGCAAATACCTCCCATTGCAAAGGCCCGGCGGTCTTTGTAGCGGCAGGATGTTGGGATTTCATAGTCATATTTCGGGTTAGAGTTGAGGGTCTGCCTGGTCATGACGGCTTTTGACCGTCCTTATGCCGTACGGATCAATGCGGGTTCAGGTAATGCCAGGGAGAGAAACCGTATTCCTTCTTAAAGGCCAGCGTAAAATGGCTGGGATTGGAATAGCCGATCTCCGTGGCCACCACCTTTACCGGTATCTTGTTATCCAGCAATTTTCTCGCATGCTCCAGTTTATTCTTCTGATAATAGCCAAATAGGGTCTCACCATAATATTTCTTGAACTTGGTCTTCAGGCTCGTAGGGCTCATGGCGGAGATGCGGGACAATTTCTCGATCCCGGGGAACTCCGTTTTGTAGTGCAGGCACAAATGCTGCTCGACCCTGGACAGGCTATGCGTGTCCTGGATACTTAACGCATTTCCATTGCCGGTTAGTTTGTCCATGACAAAGAACTGCTGAAGAAGATATTCTATCAATACCGAAACATTCCGGATGGTGAACAGCTCCCGGAAAGGATGCTGCACGATCTCGTTCATGAAATCATTGAGCAGCAGGCGATATTTAAAGGTAATCGGCCAGGTGAGGAGGGAATCATGGCCCCTGGCTTCCATGATGCGGCTGATCGTGCCTGCATCGAAATCCCGGATGAGCTGATCCAGGGCGCTTTGACGGACCCGGACGATGATGGACCGGATGTCCTTGTCCCTGGGATAGGTGATGGTCCTGCCTTTGGCCGCATCGGCCACCGTTACCGAGGAATAATGCCGTTCCGCCGCAAGGGGCGGCTGTGCAAACGACGGCTCCTGGTCGCTTTTGCCGGGGACCTCGATCTCATCGAAGCTAAGGATAAAAGAAGCTGCATGGGGAGATGGCAAGAAATTGATCGTCAGATCTTCCGCCAACATGGATAGATTCACTGCCAGGACCTCTATCCCGGTAGCCAACCCTGCGACGGTGATAAAGCCCTTACCAGGTTTGCCGGAAAAATAAAGCACCGAATCCGATACGATACATGATTTGTCCTCTGCGATCACCTCAAAACATTTCAGAAAAGATTCTGAATTTTCAAGAGATACATAGCTCATTCGAGTTAATTTTATTCGCCTGTCCAACGACACCACCCGGCTACTAATCCGCGACAAGGTATTAATTAGGCACCCTTGAAGGTATAGTAAATGCCTGAAATGGCGGTAGGATTTTTACTATAGACCACTCAAAAAAAACACTTATTCATACGACAAGCTGTCTTTTTACGTTATTAAAATGAACGCAGCAGTTAATGATCCTTGTGATTTTGTTGGAATATTTATACCCGTAACCCATTGCATAAAATCCATACCCAAAATGAACAATTCCGCCAAAAAGAGCAGCTGCGAACCCGACCTGCGCTCCCTGCTGAAGAATCAACACAAAAAGGTCTACGCGATCTGCCGTTTTTTTGCCCACAATTACCAGGAACATCAACGTCTTTTTGCCGACATCATCGCCGCCGCGTCTCAAAACATCCGGTCCCGCAGGGATAACCGGGCCGACAAGCATACCCTGCTGTTACGCGCCTGTATCAATATGGCGGCCCTGCATTCCATCAGCCTGGAGCTGGAGCCGGCCCGGGAACGCAGGATCCAATTCAAGTCTCCTGACTATCAACGCTCGATCAGTAACTTCCGGGATTCGGTGAAAGGTATTTCGGATCTCGAGAAATTCCGTCTTTTCCTGGAACTGGAAAATGTGCCGGCGGAAGAGGTTTCTGCGTTTACGGGTATTACCAGCTCTACCCTGGCCGCCACGAAGAAACAAACGTCCGCTACGGCGCCGGCCAGGAACTTCATCCCATATATAAAGGAAAAACTGATATGGAGCTAAAAAAGCTACTTCAGTATTGGAACAGTTTTCCCGAAGTTTCCATGGAAGAGCGGCCGATCCTGTCCTCCGACCTGGAAAAGATCGTGGTGAAGAACCCGTTGACGGATGCTTTTTATCTCCGCAGGAAGCTAGTCCTGCGTATCGGTGTTATGGCGGTGCTGTTGCTGATCAATATCTGGCAGTTCCGCACGCAATGGAAGACAGGCGGCAGCGAGCTGCGTACCGAGGGTGCGCTGTTTATTTTATTGGCCTACTCGCTGTATTTTCATGTCCGAATCCTGCTTTTTGCCGACTACCCTACCCTTCTGGCCCTGCCGCTGATCAATTTTCTAAGTAAGCTCGAGATCATCCTGGACAAATACATCGTTTCCTTTAAGTTCATCAGCGCGCTTTCCGGCTTCTACCTGATGGCGTTGGTCGAATGGGGTGTGTCCCGGATCAGCACCGGCGCGTATGAGTCCTTAAGCCATAACGACTGGTATAAAGGCCTGATCGTAATCTTTCTGGCCGTGTCCATCGATATCCTGCTACTGCATACCTTCATCCCCAAATACCGGAAATTACTGGCTACCGTACAAAAATATAGGGAAGGGATCATCGCAAAAGCCCAAAACAAATAAAATCCGGCCGGACTAGCCAATATAACCATTATCCTCTATATTTGGGGGAGGGATCCCCTTCAATCCAAAAAAATGCAGCATATCTTAATCGCAGACGATCACTCCATCGTCCGGGCTGGTTTAAAACTACTGATCAATAACAGTATCAGAGACGTCACCATCGATGAGGCCGAAGATGGGGAAGCGGTCATCAAAAATATGAAATCCGCACATTTCGATCTGCTGATCCTGGATATCAACATGCCGCATACCGAATCCTTTAGTCTGACGGCTTATCTGCTGAAAGAGTACCCAGGCCTAAAGATCATCATCTTTACCATGAACCAGGAAGTTTTTTTTGCTAAAAGGTTTTTAAAGATCGGGGCGCACGGTTATCTGAACAAATATTCCAAAGAATCCGAGATCAAATACGCCATCCAGAAAGTGCTGGGCGGGAAACGTTATATCAGCGATAACCTGGCCGAGATCCTCTCCGGCGAGCTCACTAAAAAATTAAAGGACAATCCATTCGAAGACCTTTCCGACAGGGAGTTCGAGGTCGTGCTGCAAATGCTCAAAGGAAGCTCCGTCTCGGAGATCGCCAATACGCTCAGCCTGCACAAATCCACGATTGGTACGCACAAGACGCGCATTCTCGACAAATTGAAGATCTCCAATACCGTGGAGCTGATCAACCTGGCGCGGCTCTATGAGATCATCTGACGTTTGCCCTTTGCCTGACTACCGGTGGCTATGGGCTGCCGTATCATGCAAAGAATCTTTGGAGCGCTTTTCTTACACCGTCGTTATTATTGGTATCGGTTACATAGTCGGCTTTTGCCTTGATGTCGTCAGGGGCATTGCCCATGGCTACGCCCATGGAAGCAAACTGGATCATTTCAACGTCATTGTAGTTGTCGCCCATGGCAATGATCTCCGTGGGGGTCAGGCCTAATCGTTCCGTGATGAAGCGTACCGCATTCGCCTTTGAACCGCGGCTGTCCATGACCTCGAGATAGGTAGCTTTGGACGGATAGACATTCAGCCGGCCGTTGTAGATCGACCGCAGATGTTCCTGGATCCCGGCGATATTCGGCGCCTCGCTCATCACCATCATCTTATTGGGAGCGATATTCCGGGCCCGCCAGTCTTTGATAAGGTCGCCGATCGGCTTGATACCGATAGCTACGTCCATGATCTTCTGTTCGTGCGCGGTCCAGGCGTCGCTGATCTCCGAAAACCACTCCCGTTGCAGATAATAGGCGATCGTCGCCTTGAAAGGCCGCACCTGTTCGGTGACTTGTGCCGTAGTATCCAGATCTATCCGGGCTTCGAAGATGGGTTGTTCCCGTTCGACGATATAGGAACCATTCAAGGTGATCACGGGAGTTTGCGGCGGAAGACCGATCGCCCGGAATGTAGGCAGGACGGCATTTAACGGTCGCGCCGAGACGAGGATCACGGAAATGCCTTTCCCGGTAAGATCCCGGATCAATTGTTTCGTGGATTCGCTGACGGAATGATCTGATCGCAGCAGCGTGCCGTCCATATCCAGGAATACAGCTTTATACATGCGTCCTTTTGGGTTTTGGGCCGCAAGATAAAGCATCGGAACTATACTTTGATATATATCTTCTTATGATCGAGCCATTTGCCAACGCACCAGCACACCATCATATATGTCAATGCGAACAGCAGTGAGCCAAAGGCGCCGGGGAAGACCGCCTGATAGAATGCGCTGTTCACCCAATCCGCCACGCTTTGGTCATGACCCGCGGGGATGATAAAGAGAACCACGATCAGCAGCTCCGACAGCAGATAGATGAAAAGCGGGTTCTTTCCAAAGACGTTGAAAAAACCTGTCCAGGAACGTTTATTGCGGAATTCGATGACATAGATCAGGAAGGAAAGGAGGACCAGGTCGATGCCGACGGTGAGCATCACGAACGAGCTTGTCCAGAGTTTTTTGTTGATCGGGAAGACCATATTCCAGGCAAGCGCGATCACGACGAATCCGCAGCCCCACAACAGGAGTTTGGTCAGGCCTTCGTATTCCCTGCCTTTTTTTGCGATATATACGCCGGCGAAATAGCCGCAGATGACGTTGACGACGGCAGGCAGGGTGCTCAATAATCCTTCCGGGTCAAATGCGATGCCTTCACCGTGATACATATGCGATGCGCCCAGTATGAACAGGTCCAGCCGGTAGCCCGCATTGCCCGTCATACTGAACGGGTCGACTCCCGGTACGCCCGCCACCAGCAGGACGATCCAGTAACCGACGAGGAGGATGCCGGCAATGATGAGCACGGTGCGGCGGGAAAGATAATAGATGAGCAGGGCTGCGATCCCATACGCCAGTGCGATCCTTTGCAGGACGCCCATGATCCGGGTATCGGCGATCGACTTCATCGCCCAATGTCCGTCGTCCTGCTGCTGGAAGAACGGAAACCAGTACATCAGATAACCCAGCAAAAAGATCAGCAGGGTCCGGCGAAAGATCTTCCAAAGAACCGCACGTTCCGGCATGGTCTCGAATTTCTTCATGGCAAAGCTCATGGCATTACCGACGGCAAATAAAAAAGAGGGGAAAACGAGATCCGTAGGGGTAAAACCATGCCATCTGGAATGCCGTAAGGGCGAATATGCAAAGTCCTCACTACCAGGGGTATTAACAATAATCATGAAACAGACGGTCATTCCCCGGAAGATGTCCAGGGCCAATGATCTTTGGGAAGTAGCAGTCATCGATGGAAGATACAGAAAAATAAAATATTCGTTAGGCTTTGCCGTTTTATTTTGTTATATTAGCATATCGCTGAAGCCCCTTAAAATCCACACCGCATACTTGAAAACCAAAGCTATATATTGTGCCCTCCATAAAGTTTGTCTCTCTCTGACCTTTTTGTTGTCTTTAGCAAGTCTTACGTTCGCCCAACAGCCAATCCACTCACAATCCAGGATCATCCATTTAAGGAACGGATCGATCAGAGCCCGGCGGAATATCGCCGACGCCTCTTTCCGAAAGGACTCGCTGCGCGCCGATCATTTTAACCGGCATTATTATGCGTTGGCGCAGTTTGATCTGCTGCCGGACTCTGTACACAAACTGGAGATGGCGAATGCAGGCATCCGGCTATTCGATTATGTTTCGGATGGCGCATACCTGGTGGAGTTGGATGACAGTTTCGGCGTCGATGTGCTGAAGCGATATGCGATCAGCGGTGTTTTCCCGTTGCCGGCCCGGTCCAAGATCAGCAGCCGGCTGCAACAGCACGGTAACGAGGATGTCCGTGACCCGGGGAGACTGATCGCCGTGGGGTATTTCGGCAGCACTCCGGCCGATGTCGTCCGGCAGGGGATCGTCGCCGCGGGTGCAAGGATCGAGACCCTCAAACTACAGCCGCCCCGCGTTTTTTTTGTACGCGCAGGGGACACGGCTGTGCTGCGCCGGCTTTCCGAGCTGCCATATGTCAGCTATCTTACCTCGCAACCTTTTCAGCCCAAACCGCTAAACTATAATAACCGCGCTGCGCAGGGCGCCGATGCCCTCGGTGCGTCGTCGGGGCGCAACCTGTACGGCGATGGCGTTGTCATCGGCGTCGGTGACAATGCAGATCCCTCTACCCACGTGGATTTCACCGGCCGGCTCATCAACCGCACCCCGGCCCCTGTAGATGATCATGGGACGCATACCGCGGGATCCCTGGCCGGCGGCGGGATACTCAACCCCATGTACCAGGGCATGGCCCCGCATGCCACCCTCGTCACCCAGTTCTTCAGCGATATCCTGGCCAATGCACCGATCTATCTCAACGATTACGACATGCTGCTGACCAGTAATTCCTATACGGATTACGATAAGGGTTGCGCCAACGATGGAGACTATGACGCCCTTGCCTATGCGACGGATGCACAGATCTACCAGTATTGGTATCTGCTCCACGTGTTCGCTTCGGGCAACGACGGGAACTTAACCTGCTCGCCCTACCCCGGTCAGTATGCCACCATCAAATCCGGTTTCCAGGCGGCAAAGAATGCATTGACGGTAGGCGCTATCGACAACACCAATGGGTCGAGCACCAATACGTATCTTATCAATGGGTATTCGAGTGCGGGACCTACGGCAGACGGCAGGCTTAAACCTGAGGTCGTCGCGGGAGGCGTCAATGTGGTTTCGACCTTGCCACACAATAGTTATGGCATCGAAACAGGTACGAGTATGGCTACGCCGGATGTCACGGGCACCCTGGCCCTGCTGGTCCAGCGCTGCCGGCAGGTATATGGCGGCGATCCGCCCTCCGAGCTGCTCAAGGCCCTGGTCTGTAATACGGCTAACGACCTGGGTAATCCGGGCCCCGACTATATGTTCGGTTTCGGGTCTTTGAACGGTCTGGCCGCGGCCCAGGCCATGGATGCCCGACAGTTTCAGTTGTCCAGTGTTTCTAACGGCGGGGCCTTCAATTACGATTTAACCGTTCCCGCCGGTTTGGCCCAGGTACGGATCATGGCCTACTGGAATGACTATCCCGGCGCCCCGTATGCCGCCACCGCCCTCGTGAACAATCTCGACCTCACGGTGCAGGACCCTTCCGCGACGGTACACCATCCGCTGGTCCTGAATTCCGCCGCCGGCCATGTCACCGACAATGCAGTCGAGGGCGTCGACAACCTCAACAATATCGAACAAGTCGTGGTCAACAATCCTTCCGGCGGAACCTATCATTGCAGCGTCGCCGGGACGAGCGTGCCTTATGGCCCACAGGACTTTGTTCTCGTCTGGCAGTTTATCCAACCCTCGATCGTAGTGCAATATCCCTACGGCAACGAGAAGCTGGTGCCCGGTCAGCCCGAGGTCATCCGCTGGAACGCTTATGACGGCGGCGCCAATCAATTTACGATCGACTATTCTACCGATAACGGTTCTACCTGGACGACCATCAGCAGTACGGTACCCGCCAACAGCCAGATGTATACGTGGACCACGCCGTCCACGGCCACCAACCAGGCGCTGGTCCGGGTCACACGCAACAGCACGGCTTACAGCGGTCAGAGCACGTATCCCTTTACCATCCTGGATCAGCCGACGCTCACGGGCACGAGTCCCTGCCAGGGTTATGCGCAGTTGTCATGGAATACCGTGGCCTCCGCTACCAGCTACGATATCATGCAGCTTATCGGCGACACCATGGTCAAGGTCGCCAACACCACCTCCACCGGCTATCTGCTGGGCGGTCTCAACAAGGACAGCTCCTATTGGCTGGGGGTGCGCGCCGTCAATGGGTCGACATTCGGACGCCGGTCGATATCCGTAAACATCCAACCCTCGGGCGGCGCCTGTACGCTTGCTGCACTGGATAACGATTATACGGTGGATTCGGCTATCGGGCTGTCATCGGGCCGGCTCTATACGTCATCTCAACTGACGTCGACCACGCCCATCAAGGTGGAGGTCAAAAACCTGGGCACGATTCCCACGGGCTCCTCGTTCACGATGAACTACAGCATCAACGGCGGCACGCCTGTCTCCGAGACCAGCAATGCCTCCGTGAGCGCCAATGGCGGCGCATACGACTACACGTTCACCACGCCGGCCGATCTCTCCGCGCAGGGCACGTATACGCTGCAGATCTGGGTCGGTTATCCCGGCGACCCGCAGCATGGCAACGATACGCTGACCACGACCATCAAACAACTGAGCAACGATCCGGTGACGCTGTCACCTTCCTATACTGAAGGCCTCGAATCGGCCGCCGATGGTTCATATAGTCCGGGGACTATGGGATTCACAGGCCTGGATCGATGCGATTTTTATTCCACCACTCATTCCAGCACGGCCACCGGACGCGTCAGGACATTCGTCAACAGCGACATGTGCCGTACCGGCAACCGCTGTGCGATCCTCGACCAGGCGCCGACCGATACGTCGACACGATTCTCACCGACGGCAGACAGCCTGATCATGACCTTCAACCTGTCCAGCTATACCTCCACCGACCAGCTGTGGCTGGACTTCTACTATCGCAACCAGGGCTGCGACTCGGTATTCGGCGGCAACAAGGTCTGGATAAGGGGTAACGACCAGGCCGCGTGGGTGGAGGTCTGTACGCTGGATACCAGCCTGGCCAATATCGGTATCTATCAGCCTTCGGCGCATATCGATATCACGGGTACGCTCAGGAATGCGACGCCGACCCAATCCATCAGCAGCAGCTTCCAGATCAAATTCGGCGAGCAGGGCCGTAACACCGCCAATGATGTTTATACCGACGGCACCGTAGACGACGGCTATATCTTCGACGACATTACCCTGAGCCGGTCCATGAACGACATCGGTCTCGTCAAGCTGGTATCGCCGGCGGCCGGCAATCAGTGTTCGCTTTCCAGCGCTACCGCCATCAGCGTGCTGGTCAAGAACTATACCTCCACTGCGGCCACCAACATCCCGGTAAGCTATGTCTTCAACGGCAATACCGTTACCGAATATGTTCCCAGCCTCAATGGCAACGACTCGGTGGTCTACACCTTTACTACCACCGCCGATATGTCGGCTTACCAGACCTATACCATCTCGGCATCGGTCAACTATCCCGGCGACACATACGCGTCGAACAACGCCATCCCCGCGGTAACCATGCATACTTCCCCCCTGGTGTCTACCTTCCCCTACCTGGAAGGCTTTGAAAGCAGCGACGGCAACTGGTTTACCGGCGGCGTCAACAGCAGCTGGCAATGGGGCGCTCCGCAAAAAACGGCGATCAACAAAGCCGCCAACGGCAGTAATTGCTGGGTCACCAGTCTTACCGGCGATTATAATAACGGCGAGCTCTCGTATCTGTATTCCCCCTGTTTCGATCTGAGCAGCCTTGCCAGTCCGGTGTTTTCCTTCAGCCATATTTTCCAGACCGAGGACGGTTGCGACTGTGACTATCACTGGGTAGAATACAGCACCGACGACTCGACCTGGATC
>DASZOW010000257.1:0-6115 GCA_035550615.1 Puia sp. | reverse complement strand
TGATCACGCGATTTTGGATCGAGTTCTCATAGTTGACCTTACTGTATAACCAGGTCTCGCCCTGCCCTTTTATCGGGCTGTTCGCGTTGGCATCGCTGTAAAAAGCCGCCTGCTGCTGAAACGGGTTCAGCTTGAAATTGCCATCGTTCGCCACGTCTCCACTCTGCGCCACATTCGACACAAAGGGTAGATACTGATACACCTCCCTCCCCCAGCTATCATACGTCGAGGCGCCCACGACATCATTCCCAAGCGGGCTGGTCTGTTTGCTCACCGATTCCAGCGGCCGGCCGAAACCGTCATAATACGCGCTGAGCTGTTTGACATCGGACACTGGCCGCGTGAGGAGATTGATGGGGCTCGTTTCCGGCGCCACGGGATCCCAGGTCCTCGTCAGGTTGACCTGGATGGTCGCTGGGTAGGCTGCGGGCGCCGATACCTGTGCAAGAAGCCGGCCGGAGACGGCAAGGGCCGCCAGGACGCCGAAAGCTCCTAAGAATATGCTGTTGCTAAATATCTTCATAACTATCGTTTTTCGTCATTATTGGTTTATAGGTTAAAGCTTCCCGAAAGTACGATCGGCGGATACGTATTCGTCGTCGCCGGGCCACTCTGGAAGGAAATTGACACCGACCCATTAGTCTGTATCGTCACCGACCAATGCCTCGAACTGTTGCCGCCATCGGTCACCGAAACCGTCCTGGTTCCCGAAGGAAGACAGCCGCCTGTTATACTGCCGATGGTCCCGCCGGTATAGCCGTTAGATGGCGAGACAAAAACCAGCGTAAAGCTCACCGTGCTGCCCGAAGAGCTGATGGTATTCTGAAGATGGTTGGTGATATTGCTGGCCCAGCTAAAGGAACACGGAGTATTACACGTCCCGTTTGTATTGGCGTAATTCTGTCCGTTGGCATTCACATCGTTTATCGCGAGCTGGTCTGCTGCGGCCTGGCTGACGGTCGACGAATATCTGTATTGCGGCACGGAATAGGTAACATAGCTGCCTACCTGCGGGCTCGTACAGGCCTTCTGGAAGGTGCCGCTTTCCGCCCTGCTGTAAAAGGCATTGGCGTTGATGTCGTAGGACGAGGAAAAGCCCACCGTGCCGGACAGGATGGGACCGGATACCCATTGTATGGTGACCTGCCCCGTCGCAGAAACGATGATATCATACACCGACGACCCCGTCAGATAGGGGATGGTGCGGGTCGAGGTCGGAAAGGCGCAGCTGCTGACGATATTCCCGAGATAAAACGATGTCGAGCCGCTAGGATAGCCAAAGACGAATGTAAAGCTCACCTTGGTGCCTGAAACGGAGATTTGATTGACGATGATCGGCGTGATGCCACTGGCATACGTAAAGCTCGGGCCGCAATTACAAGAGCCGTTGTTATTGGCATTATTCTGGCCGTTGGCATTGATGTCGTCCTGCGCCATCTGGTTGGCCGTCCCCTGGTTGATATCCGTGACATAGGTATTTGCGGCCACGGTATAGGGTACCTGCGAGCCGATCCATCCCGCGGGGCAGCTCTTTTGAAAATACTGCGTCATCACCGGGTTGTAAAAAAGGGCGCAGCTGGCCGGTGCGCCTGCATAGTTGTAACAGATCTTTCGCTGGATGTTGTTGTCCTGGTCGCGCACGACATACAGCCGGTTCAGATAATCGTATTGCTGGGTCGTCGTCAGCCCATTCGGTTTGATCTCGCTGGTCGGGCCGACAAGCGGCTGGTACGTATAGGTCGTCATCAACGCGTCTTTCGGAAAGATACGGACGTCGTCTACCGGCCCCGTAAGCGTGGTCGCTCCCGTGTAGGCTGCTTCGTTGAACAGCCATTTCCCGCCGGAAAGGTTCCACCACTGGATCATATAGCTGCGGCCATTGGGTAGCGCAAATGCCGTGGTATAGTTGCCGTTCCAATACCTGTTGCCAGTATGCGCGGCGCCGGCCGTCGCGGAAGCGTTCTCTTCAAAACCCTCATAAAAAAATTCCGAAGTATTGGAAGAGATGATCTGGTTTCCCTGGTAAGTCACGGCCACGGATACTGTCGCATTGGCAGTATTATTCAGATCGCCGATCTGCAGTTGATAAGTACCCGGCGGCATATTCGAAAAGCTGACGGTATTCGAATAAGAACAGGTATAGCCGGGCGTCGAGCTCTCGCAAAGATTGCCGCCTTGCGAGCTGGGGCCGGAAAGATAATACGAATAAAGCGCGGTAGCTCCTCCGCTCTGCCCCAACCAGGACCCGGGAGTGATCGTCAGGGTGATCGTGCCCGTATAACTACTGGTAAATGACGCGTATTGCGTACCGAAATTTCCCGGCGGTATATTCACGTTGAGTGTTTGCGTCTGTGCCTGGTTGGTATAGGTATACACATTGGTCGCATTGATCACCTTGGCCACCGGCAAAGATCCATTGTAGCCATACTGCACCGATTCCGGTTTGCCATTGATCGAATTCGAGGTCACGAGGTTCGCGCTTGCGGCGTCATATTGAAACGACTCCTGTTGAACGGCGGTCGAACCGGTATAGGTAGCGGAGCTGCCCATAAACACCCTCGAGCCTGTCCCGTATGTATAATTAACAAAGGAATTGTGGACCTCGGTATAACCCAATCCGCAGGTATCGCCTTCATGCACCAGCAGCGCCGTAGCATTGCTGCCCGGGGCGATCGCCGCCGTGAGCGCCGTTTGTTCGGCAGGGGTCAGCATCGGGATGCCGGCGTCATCCGCATAGTAATAGGTCTTGCTGCAGTTCAGCCCTTTGGAATTGTTCGTAACGATCGACCTGATCAGCCGGTTGTCAGGTGCATAGATATAGTTGGTGACGTTTTGAATATAATTGGCCGGGGTCACCTGGTCGTAGTCCTTGTGCGTCGTCGATGTGAGCAGGAAATTCTCATACCGCGTAGCGTAGATCGACGCGTAGGATTGGGATCCGGACGAGCCGCCGACGCTATAGGAGATATTGAAATATTTATAAGCCCACGATTTCCCCTGCACGGGCGAGGTCTTCGAGACATAAGACGTTAGCGGCGCCAGGTCTTCCGTGACCTTGTTATTGATGGAAGTATAGGTAGCCTCATTGAGCAGGAGCCCGCGTTTATATGCGAGGCTGGTCGACGACGTTACCAGCGGGATCGAATTGGGATTGGTGCCGGCGATATACTGGATCGCATCCGGGAAATCGGAGAAATTGGAGAATTGCGACACCATATAGCCGCCGTTTTGCGCCGTCGTCCTTACCGATGAATAACAGTTGGCATTCCCATTGAGATCGTAAAAATAGGACGGCGACTCCGACATGATCTGGGTAATATAGCCTATGACATAGCCGATCACCTGGTAGGACATCCCGAAGATCTGACCCGTTGAATGCGCGGAGCCATCCACATAAGAATAAGTGGTGAACAGATTTTCTCCCGTCGGCAGCGTATGAGCGATCTTGTTGACCCGCACACCGCAACCGGGCGTATTGGCGGAACCGTTATAATAGTCGTTCTGCTCGTAGGTCAGCGTCCAGGTCGCGCCGGTGATATCCGTTACGGACGTCAGGATATTGGCCAGGGTAGCGGGCAGGTATTGCACCCGCGAGTTATTGGGAAAAGCATAATTGGTGATATTCGGGTTATAGTTATAATACCCGAAGAAATCCTGGAACTCGAATAGTTTCCGGTTCGGCAGGTTCGTACTTGTATTATAGGCAAAAGTCCGGTAGGTAAGGCTGGGAACGTCGGGGTTATTGCCCGTGAGGCCGATATTATCCAGCCGCAGCCGGAGCAGGTTCGGGTCCGACGTCGGGTCGCCGAAATACGAAGAATTGAACGTAAAGGTCTCCAGCAGCGTACTGTTCGACAACGTCTGCGGGTTGTAGCCTTTCAGCACGATCGTTTTCAGCCGGCCCGCATTGGGGTCATCGCGTCTGTCGAATCCGTAGGTAAAATCCACTTCCCCCAGCGAGCTCTGGATGCTGGAAACATATTTATCCGTGGATACGACGGTCATTATCGGGTGCGTCGAATCCATATTCATGTTCCCGTAAATATCGTAGGTAGCGGTGGCGAGATAGTGATAGGTCGTGTCATTCTTCGGGGCCGCGGTGTAGTTGAAGGTGATCACGTCCTTGGAGTTGAAGGAGACGATCTTGTCTAGATACCATGTCGTCGGGAAATAATAGTTCGTGCCATAGATCTTCGAATAGGTCTCTTCTACCGAAGCCGCGGTGCTTCCAAAAAAATATTGGTTGCCCTTGTCGTCGATCACCTTAAAAGAGCTGGTGTTATACGATCCGCTGTTGTACATATTGGTGGCGATCACCTGCAAGCCGCTGTTGTTCGGCGTCACTGCGTTGCCATTCTCGTCAAACGTGAATTGGACGCTGAAGAAAGGTGTCTTGATGTAGAAAAGATCGGGCTCGCCGTCACCGGTGGGTGGACTGGCCGACAGCCCGGCATCGAGCGATCCGCCGTTGATATAGGTAACGACTTTCTTGCCCCATTGGCCGGTGCCGATATAGCCGTTGTATCCTTCGTCCGGGAAGCCGCGGACCACGCGGGAGATGCCGCCGCCCGCGTTGAGTATCCAGCCCAGCCCTGCTTGCCCGGCATAGTCCTGCACCCGGATGCCGCGACCGCCCGAATAGATCAGGCCTACCGGGATGTCAAGGTCTCTGGATGCAAGATCGCAGAGCGGTATTTGCACCCGCCCCGTGCCGGTGAACTGGTCGACGCTTACCGACGATCCCCCCTGGGAGATACCGGCCGTTCCAAGAAAGGTGTTGTTTGCGCTGGGAAAAGAAAGCGAAGTCGAGGATTGCGCATTCGACTTGCTGAATGGCGTAAGGACCAGGAGCAGAATGCCGGTCAGCCATGAGTGTTTTTTTCGGAATAGGTTCATAGTTGGGTAATTAGTGGTTAGCTTGCGGGGCGAGATCAACAATGTTACCAGGTGTAGCCGATAATGTTACCAGGTGTAGCCGATGCGGAAAAGAAATGGCTGTGCCTTCGGGACCTGTGAATAGCTCAGGAAGTCCCAAAGCAGTTGCCATTTAGTGGCCTTGAAAAATTTGCTTTTTATCGTGATCGTCTTGGTGATGCCCAGTAGCCCGCTCTTCTGCCACTGCTCGATCCGTGGCAATTGCATCGATTTGTTCACCGAAGACTGATAATTGTATTCGAAACCGCCTGTCACGTACAATGACTTCTTGATTTTCCAGTCCAGGTAGCTGCGGAGCCCCGCGCCCTGGCTGCTGAAGGAGACATTACTGATATCTTTCCCCCAGCCCAGTTTATAGCTCGCGCCGATGCCTAAGATGCCGCTATTGTTGAGTTTGTAGCCCACCGATAGACCGATGTCCGTGGTCACCGGGAAGTAGGTGGAGGAACGTGTACTTTGGATATTGGCGCCGTATTCGAGGCGCTGGAAAAAGGTTTTGGTCCGTTGCTGGTTTGGGACAAAGTTGGGCAGGCCTTGCATGTCCTGGGCGCCTTGTCCGTATTGGAGGACTTGGTCTCGTAGCTGGCCGATTTTGTTTTGTGCGTCCTCGAAATTTTGCGATAAGGCATCGGCGGCGTTGGGTCCCGAGGAGAGTTGTGTCTGGACGACCTGTTGCATCATCGTTCGCGTTTGCAGTCCCGCCAGGGCGAGCGGTGACCCGAGATTCGCCGGTGTGGGGAACAGTCGCGCCAGTGCGGAATTCTTTTGCATGAACTCCTGCCAGGCCGGAAGTTTGTCGAGCACCTTCAGGGCGAGCGTTTCCATTTTATCCGGGTCGTTGAGTGCTTCTTTGAAGACGCGGACCTGTTCGGAGTAGTAGTAGGCTTCCTTTTGATAGGCGTTGAAATATTGTTGGATGCCCGGGATGTTGAGATTGCCGTCTCCCGCCAGGGCCTGTGCCAGCTGTTGTCTTCGTTCCCGGATGAAGGCCGTGATCTCTGAACACGCCTGAAAATGCGCGTCCAGCTGTTTTAGTTCATCGGCCGCCGCGGCCACCTGTTGTTGTTGGGCCGGCGTTTGCAGATAGGAACCGTTTTGCTTCACGAATCCCATGATACCCGCCAGGCTATCCGTGTAGGGCATGTACCCGTCGTGCAGTCCCGGCCTCCCGCCGCCCGCC
>DASZOW010000256.1:0-3572 GCA_035550615.1 Puia sp. | reverse complement strand
CGGATCTGTATCGCCAGATTCCGGAAAAATAAGTTCCGATCGCGCGAAACCGGCCCGGAATAAAGGAGAGATCGATCAGCCGCAACACCGGCGGCTTGCTCTGGCTCTTATCCAGGTTGACGGCCAGGGTAGACAGCCCCAGGACGATCCAACATCCCAGGATAGGAACCCGCCGCCAGACGTCTTCCGGGCCGTTGAGATAAAAAAAGGCGATAAGCAGGCTCATGATGGCGAAAAACCGGAAGACCTGGCCGTCGTCCGCACGCACAAAACAACTCTTAAAGTAAATGAATGCGGCCGCCATCACGGCCAGACACACAAATATCTCGTCGGCTTTTTTGCCATCACGCCTCGTGACCGCAAGGATCACCAGGCAACCGATCCAGTAGAACAGGCATACCATCATCTCCATGGCCAGATGAAAAAGTAGCTTTCCTTTTTCAGGGCCTGCCTGGAACCTCGCTTCCCCATAATCGCTCAGCAGATGTATGCCCGTGCCGATATACCCCGGGAGGTTCACATGCAATATCCATCCGGCCACAAGAACGGCGACGAGAAAAAATAATATCCATCGGCAAAAGCCGCCCAGGGTAAGCTTTTTTCGTATGAGCGAGTACGTGACCACCGCCAGAAAAAGCAGCGCGCCGAACAGCCCCGTGTCCAGGCGGAAGTAAAGGCCGATGACCGCCAGAATGCTTCCCTGCAGGAGATACCCGCTTTTTTCCGGCGTCCTGAGGAAGGAGAACACATAGAAAAGCAGGAAAAAGAAGAACCAGTCGTTGAGCGCAGCCGTCATGTTGATGCTGATCGCCAGGAAAATAAAAACGATAACGCCGTAATGAAAATGCTCCCGCAGGATATTGCGTATGACCATGAAGGCGGTCACCAGGAAATAGGCATCGAACAGCAGATAGAAAGTCAGGCTGACGGCGATGGGGAGCCTGGAACGAAGAATGCCCAGCGGGCCGTACAGGCTATCGATGTCTTTGCCAAAAACAAACCCGTATTGCCGGGCCAGGTGCAGGGCGATGTCGCCGGACGCTGCAGGCCCACTGCCGGGGTAGATAAAAAAGTAAGCTGGAAAAAGCAGGAAGAGAAAAAAAACTAAAAGGATAGAGGAGTACTTAATGCCTGCCTTGCTTGTTGTGTTCATTAAAAGGTTTTTAATCTCTTCCTAATTAAACGCTGATCTTTTTTGGCCGCCGGAGAAACCCTCCGACCGGCTGTCCACTAATTTAGGAAATTATTTATATGACAAAATTTGCACTCTTTTTCCTGACGATCTTATCCCTCATTTCCGTCTCCACCCAGGCTCAGCCTCTCCTGAAATCGACACTCTCGTGGGACAAAGATACCATCTCCGTTAATACGCCATCAATACCCGCATCTGGCTTAGCTTTCCGGTCGCCGGATCGATACCCATCAGTCATCCTTTTGATTGAGGATCCAAAAGGCGTTCGCCCATGCGGGATATTCGCTGTAATGCCGCGGCATTTTGTATTTTTACCGCATCATGGCTGAACGCAATCTGCTTTTTTTTATTTTCCGGTTACACGGCGGCGGCGCGGAAAGGGTAGTATCCAATTTGAGCATGGATTTCGCCGATCAGTACAATATAAAGATCGCGGTGTTCGACCGCATTGAAAAAGTATACCCGCATAAAGGCGACCTGATCCGCATCCATCTTCCCTTCTCCGATACGACGGCGGGAAATAATTTTCTAAAACGCGGCATCAGGCTATGGGTGCTGATACGGGAACTGCGTAGGATCAAGCGGAAATACAGGATCGATACGACAATCAGTTTCGGCGAACCGGCCAATATCATCAATGCCCTGACCAATGGAACAGGCCGAACCGTGTTAAGCGTAAGAACGGTCCTGTCCAATCAGATGCGTATTTCGGCACAGGTAAAGACGCTGAGCTCTTTCATACGCCTGTTTTACAACAGGGCGGACGAGGTAATCGTTCCGTCCAAGGTGGCAGGACAGGACCTGGTACAGCATTTCAAACTGTCCCCAGGCAGGGTAAAAGTCGTTTACAATTATCTCGACCGGTCGAAGGTCGATCTCGCCGCGGAAGAGGAGATCGAAGACCGGTTCCTCCGACAATTATTCCAAAGACCCATCCTGCTGAACGTTGGTCGCATCAACCCCGCCAAAGGTCAGTGGCTCTTGCTCGAGATATTGCCGAAGATCCGGCAGAAATACCCGGACTGGAAACTCGTCATCATTGGAGAGGCCGAAAAAGAGGAGGATGTCAAGGATCGGCTGGTGGCGCGAGCCCGCGAATTATCGCTGCGCGTTTACGATAGTACGGCAGACGATCTGCCGGTGGAATTGGATCATGACGTGTATTTGCTGGGCTACCGGGCCAACCCCTACCAGTTCATGCGGCGAAGCCGTATCCTGCTTTTCCCTTCCGTATTCGAAGGATTCCCCAACACTATGCTGGAAGCCATGCAAAATAGCTTGCCAGTGATCGCTGCGGATTGCCATTCAGGACCCAGGGAGATCATGGCCCCGGATTCCGATCTGATGACCGCAACGCCGGTCAGGGAACTCACGCCCTATGGCATTTTGTGCCCCCCCCTTCCCAGCGGCGACATCGGGACGCCGATACCCCCGGAAATCGTCGCGGAATGGACTGCCGCACTGCTGTGGCTGCTGCAGGACGACGCCTTACGGAACAGTATTATTCAAAAGGGATTGGAGCGGGTAAACGATTTTAACCGGGAGCATATCCTGCAGCAATGGCACAAAATTATGGGCTAGGCGGTGACAGAAGGCTTTTGTCTGCTCTCCCTGAGATCCAGGAACATAAACAGCTCGAATATCACTACCAGCGAGTAAAGCTCGAACCAGTATTCCATGAAAAAGAACAGCATCAGCGCCATGAGCATATACCGGCCGTAGGTAAGACTTTTATATCGCCGGACAAAAAAGCCCAGGTAGGTCAGCAGAAATAAGAAAAGGCCGATGAGACCATACTCGCCCAGGACCTGGTTGTACACCGAAAAAGGGAAATTCAGCACCGAATGCCGCGACGCATCCATGTTCGCGTAGGTGAGATAGGTCTTTAGGTGATTGTATTTGAATTCCGGCGAGACATAGGTATACTTTTTCGGATAATGTCCCTGCACGCCGGTACCGGCGACCCTGAAGGCCAGCTTCGAGGAGAAATTGCCGATGCCGGCCCCGAACAGCAGATGTTTGGGGGTCATACGCAGATAATAACAGGTCTGGACAAAGGAAATGAGCTTTCCCGGTTTGCTCATATAAGATGCCAGCGATACGGACGGATAGATGGAGGAGTCGCTCAGATCCTTTTTTTCGACGCTATCCACCTGCTTCGCCGAGGCCTTTTGAGCCGGCTTTTCCGTCAGGGTCACAAAATTACCGAAGGCTTTTTTGAGATCGCCGTGCTCGACCTTGTAAACCTTAGGGTCCACAGTGACCGTCCTGGTCTGCGGGACCGCTTTCCCCGCGCTGTCCTTTAATACGACGACGCCGGCAGAACGCGCGGCCAGGGCGGTATCCTTATTCAGGATATACAATTGCACGAAATAGTTAT
>DASZOW010000255.1:0-14661 GCA_035550615.1 Puia sp. | reverse complement strand
AATGCCGAGGTCTTCAATTTAGGAACGGGAAATGGCGTCACGGTACTCGAGGCCATCAAGGCATTCGAAAGGGTCAGCGGCGTCAAGCTGAACTACCAGATCGGGCCGCGGCGTCCCGGAGATGTGGTAGCCATCTATGCCAACAACGATCTCGCCCGGAAGCAACTTGGATGGAACCTGGAATATGGTCTCGATGATATGCTCTCTACGGCCTGGAAATGGGAACAAAAGCTGAAGGCCGACGAGAAATTCTATAATGGAAAGTTCAGCAAGTTCAATTAGTATTTCTTTACTTTGTAAGCACTAAAACCAACGCAATGTTAAAAGATATTCAAGTAACAGGACAGAAAGATACACGCAGCGGATTTGGCGACGGGATAGCAGAAGCAGCACGTAAGAATCCCAAGATCGTAGCGCTGACGGCCGATCTGGCAGGGTCTATGAAATTGCAGACGTTCATCAAAGAATTTCCCGAGCGATTTGTACAGTGTGGTATTGCCGAGGCCAATATGATCGGTATTGCCGCAGGGCTGACCATCGGCGGCCACATTCCGTTTACGACGACATTTGCGAATTTTTCTACCGGACGCGTTTACGACCAGATCCGCCAGTCGGTGGCGTATTCCGGCAAGAATGTCAAGATATGCGCTTCTCATGCCGGTGTAACGCTCGGTGAGGACGGCGCTACGCACCAGATCCTCGAAGATATCGGCCTGATGAAGATGCTGCCGGGAATGACGGTGATCGTGCCCTGCGATTATGCCCAGACCAAGGCGGCTACGATGGCCATTGCCGATTATGTCGGCCCGGTGTATCTGCGTTTTGGCCGCCCGGTATGGCCGATATTCACGAGCAATATGCCATTTGAGATCGGTAAGGCGCAGGTCTTCCAGGAAGGGAACGATATATCGATCTTTGCCTGCGGTCACCTCGTATGGAAGGCGATCGAAGCCGGCAAGATCCTGGAAGCCAAAGGCATCTCGGTAGAGGTCATCAACCTGCATACGATCAAGCCGCTGGATACGGAAGCCATCGTCAAATCCATCCGGAAGACACGGTGTGCGGTGACGGCCGAAGAACACAATATCATCGGCGGACTCGGCGATGCCGTTGCGCAGACGGCGGCAAAGAACTTCCCGATCCCCATTGAATATGTGGGCACGCTGGATACGTTTGGCGAAAGCGGCACGCCCGACGAGCTGTTGAAGAAATATCATCTCGACACGCCCGACATCGTAGCTGCCGCTGAAAAGGTAATTGCGAAAAAAAATAAATAGTAGTGACCATTCAAGACACCGAGCTGCTTTTGCAATTCCGGGATCCTGAGACTAAAGAGCGGGCATTTACCGCTATAATCAGGAAGTATCAGGAGAAATTGTATTGGCATATCCGGCGGATGGTAGTAGAGCACGAAGACGCCAACGACGTATTGCAAAACGTATTCATACGTGTTTGGAATGGGTTGGAGAATTTTCGGGAGGATTCACAATTGTATACCTGGCTTTACCGGATCGCGACCAATGAATGCCTGAGCTATCTGGAACAGCAAAAACGGAAGTCTGCGCTTTCCTTTGACGAGATGGAGTCCGGCCTGAGCAACAAGATCGTTGCCGACAAACATTTCGATGCGAATAAGTTGGAGTGGAAACTACAGCTGGCCATCCAACAACTCCCGGAAAAACAGCGAGTTGTATTTACCCTTAGATACTATGACGAGATGCCCTACGAGGAAATGAGCCGGGTGCTGGATACCTCGGAGGGGGCGCTTAAGGCGTCCTATCACCATGCGGTGAAGAAGATCGAAGATTATATCCTGAATCATTAGCTAAAAAAGGAAATTAACGAACCGGAGATTAAACCTTGATTAATAGGTGGGGTCTGAAAATAGATGGACGTGAAGAATGAAATATCAGAAGAATTGGGATCGCTGAGCGCACTTGTCGCCACGATCAGCCGGGAGAATCCTTATAGGGTTCCGGATGGCTATTTTTCCGATCTGCCGGTGATGATCCTGGGACGTATCGTGACCCCGGGACCCTCGCCGGAACCGAAACTCCCGCAACTTTCCCGCATCGGCGAACTTGATGCATCTAAATCATTGACATTCAGTGTTCCTGATGGATATTTTGATGGGCTTGCCCAGCAGGTGCTCAGCCGGATAAAGGCCGGGGCCGCTACTGATAACGCTTTCGACAAGGCGGCTGCCGAACCGGACGAAATCCCTGTCATGCTGGCGCAGGCTGTGCGGATAACGCCTTACCAGGTTCCGGAAGGCTATTTTGAGGAGCTGTCCCCTGTACTGGCGGTCTTGCGGGAAAAAAACCCATATACCGTTCCGGCAGGGTATTTTGAGCATTTGGCGATAGAGATAGGGGCTAAAACGACCGCGGAAACGCCGGCTCACACCATGACGGCCGCGGGATCCCCGGTCCGGAGTGCGGCAAAGGTGATCGGCCTGGGACAGCGCAGGACCTGGTGGAAATACCCGGCGGCGGCCGTAGTAGCCGGGCTGATCCTGACCGTGGGCTGGCTGCGCATGCAAACATCGAGGTCGGGGCGGCATGATTCCCGACCCGGGGTCGTCCAGCCCGTACCGGACATCGCCCAAAACCTATCGAAGGTCAGTGACCAGGATCTGCAGAATTTTCTAGCCGATCAGGATACGACCCTGGCGCAGCCGATCCAGAACAACGCGACAGCGACCCTGGATATGAACGATAGCGACTTGAAGACTCTGCTGGGAGACGTTCCCGACGGAGAGCTAAAACAATATATGGAAGAGCATGGAGGGGCAATGGATATCGCAACGAATTAAAAAGATCTCGACAGCATAAATTACTTCGATAGCATAAAACGACTTCGACGCACCTGCAATGAAAAAGTTACTTTCCGTATTGGTGATCCTCTGCTGGCTGAGCCCATCAGCATATTCGCAGATGGGGCCCAAAAGGCCTATGGCAGGGGTTCTCGAAACTATGAAGATCGGTTTTATCACAAACCGGCTCGCCCTGACGCCGGAAGAAGCCGAACATTTCTGGCCGATCTACCGGCTATATTCCGGAGAGGTGAGACAAGCGTATGCCATCTATCATACCAATAGGAATGAGCTCTCGCTGGAAGAAGCCTTGCTGAACATAAAGAAGAAGTACAGCGTGGAATTTTTGAAAGCCATCCCGCCACCGAAGATCAACGACTTTTTTAAAGCGGAAAAAGATTTTAATGTGATCGTGCAACGGGAAATGCAACGTCGGCAAATGCAAGGCAGGGCTTATCGGTAATAGACCCCGACATTTCCGCAATTCGCCGATTAATTTTATCGGCGGATGCTTAAACAACGATATTTGAACTTGGTGTTTTTCATAGGTTAGCAACGGCCGGCTCTTTCCAGGGCAGGCCTTTTCTTTAATCCAATTTTAATCCCGGGACGCCCCGAGGCCCGCCGGCCGGGGGTTTCAGCGAGGTTCATTAGCAGGCCAGGTCGGCGTCCGGACATCATGATAAAATAAAAATATCCATCCCTCCCGCTGCCCACGCTCCCACCATTCCTGCCTCAGCTCCATGGCTTTCTTTCCATCATAATCGTATTTAGCGACGAAGCGGCTCTTCATCTGTTGCAATTGCGGCGCAACATCGCCGCCGAAAAAGACGGTTTCACCGCCATCGACGATCCAGAATACCTGGTGCCATGGACAGTGTGCGCCGGTGATCCGATATTTGATATACCCCTCGATCACCCCATCGCCATCGAGCAGCACGACTTTCGGATTATTACGAAGAAATTCGAGCTCTTCGGGGAAATAAGAGGTGGGGCCTTTTTCGAATGCATAGTCGAGCTCACACCGTTGTACATAATAGGTGGAATTGGGAAAGGCGCTGATGCCGCCTGCATGATCCTTATGCAGATGGCTCATGAGGACCTTGGTGACGCTCGCCGGGTCGATGCCGGCGTTGCGAAGATTTTGATGGATCTGCAGAACGCCATCTTTTTCAAAGCCCAGACCGGTATCGATCACGAGGATGTCTTCCGCCGTAACGACGGCAAAGGGCTGCACTTCCACCAGTAAGCTCCCTGTGGGGCGTTGTTGCAGGTCGTCTTTTTCCAGGTCAAAGGGAACGAAGCGTTTGGTCTTATCGATGGTGAATGCCCCTTCTGATAGCGGAATGATCTTCATGGGCGCAAAGGTACGCTGTTATCTCAATACCATCTGCCGGTCCGCGTCGAGCCGTACCAGGATGAACAACATCACGGAGAAGGTTACCAGCGAAGTTCCGCCATAACTGATAAATGGCAACGTGATACCGATGACAGGCGCGAGTCCGACAGTCATACAGACATTGATCACGATATGGAAGAAAAGCACGCTGGCGACGCCGTAGGCATAGCAGCGGCTGAAGACGCTTCGTTGTCGTTCCGCGATCGTGACGATCCGCATGAGCAGCACGACATAGATGCCGAGGAAGAGCGTGCTGCCGAGGAACCCAAAGCCCTCTCCGATGGTACAAAAGATAAAGTCCGTCTTCTGCTCGGGCACGAAATCGTAACGCGTCTGGGTGCCCTTGAGCAGGCCCTTGCCGATGAGGCCGCCACTACCGATGGCGATCTTGCTTTGCTTGACGTTGTAGTTGTCATTCCCTTTCTTACCGCTTCTTCTCTGCTCGTTCTCGAGCGCGACTTCGTCGGCCTGGTCCTTGGGGATATAGTCCTTGCCGATGGCATCGTAGATCCGCTTTACCTGGTAAGGTTTGAAGACATGATCGAACGCAAAGGGCACTACAAAACGTTGTACTCCCACACATACGAACCAGATACCCGCGATAAGGAAGAGGATGGAGCGGTTGCGTTTGACCGCCTTCCGCAGGATATAGATGGCGCCTACGGCAATGCCGGTGAGGATCAGTGCCAGGGTATTCGGTTCGAGCAGGAGAGTGGCGACCACCAGTACGGAAAAGGAAAAGCCGATGACCAGCACCGCGGGCGGCAACCCCTCCCGGAACATCACGAGAAAGAAAGAGAAATAGACGAGCGAAAGCCCGGTCTCCTTCTGCATGATGCTCAGCATGGCCGGAACGAGGGCGATCACGGTCGCTATGAGCTGTGAACGCGGGCGGGTGAAATTAGTTTCCACACGCGAGAGATATTTGGCCAGCGCCAGGTTGACGAAAAGCTTGCAAAGATCGGCGGGCTGCAGGTTGAAGGCGTTGCCGAATTTGATGATCGATTCGGTCCCCTTGATACGTGAGTGGAAGGGGAACACCAGCAGCAAAAGAAAGATGCCGAAGGCATATCCCAGGTTAGCCGTTGCCGTAAAGAATTTACTATCGGTGAGCAGGATAAATGTTCCTGCGACGCCTGCCAGGATAAAGAAGAGCAACTGCCGGCTGTAGTCGGTCTTCAGCGAAATAAATCCTTGTACCACATTGTCGCCATCATGATACGATGCGGCAAAGATGCTGGTGATGCCGATGGCGCAGAGGATGAACCAGATCCAGACCAGGGACCAGTCGACTCCTTTGGAGATGGTGGGATTTCTTTGGCTCATCGCGTGGAGTCTTTATGGTTAGAGGAATCGGCAGGTCGTTGGGGCGGGCGATTTGCCGGCGGCGCCGCGCTGCTGTGCGGAGATCCACCCGTGCCGGGATTGCGTGGAAATGCCCCGGTACCCGCATTGCGTGGAGACCAACCCGTGTCGGCCGCCGGGGAGCTATCCCGTTTTGGCCTGGGTGTGGCCTTATGATTCGAATCACCCGATGCCGCGGCCTTCATGGCGGAATCGAGCCCGATAGCGGCCGAGGCGGCAGCAGCCCGTTGTTTTGCCAGCCGCTCCGCAAGCGCGCTCTTATATGGCGACGGTTTCATCAGGTTAAGCAGCAGCGGGCTTTTGCTGCCATCGGATGTGTCGAGCATCATATAACGGTAGGACGGCGTTTGATATCTGAGCCAGCGGCTGCTGTCGCCGCTTTGTCTGGCCCACTCGGCGGCCCGGATCGAGTCGGCGCGAAATTGGAAACGTACCAGGTATCGCGGTATCAGGTTTCGGGTGGTGATATCATCCTCGAGCGCCAGCCGGTTGGTAGCGATGGTGTCTTTGAGATATTTCTCCACGAGCAGCGAGGCGATGGGGGCGGCCTGGGCGGAGCCATAACCGGCATTTTCTACGATGACGGCCACCACGATCTTAGGATTTTGGCGCGGCGCAAAACACACGAACCAGGAGTGGGACCGCAGCTTCACGACCCTGCCGTCGATGACGCGTTTGTTCTCTGCCGTACCGGTCTTGCCGCACATCGTGATGCCGGGGATCTTCGCCACCTTACCAGTACCGATATCGACGACGTCTTCCATCCCGTCCTCCACGACCTCATACATGGCGTCGGAGATATGCGACAGGGGCTCGTGTTTCTGATGAAAACGGCTGAGCACGGTATCGTCCTCCGCAGCGCCTTCGATGCTTCTGACGAAATGCGGGGTATAATAATAGCCTTTGTTGGCGATGATACAGGTGGCGTTGGCGATCTGCAGCGGCGTCACTTCGAGCTTGTCCTGCCCGATGCCCAGCGTGACCATGGTGCAGGAGTTCCAGGAATGGTTGTAGCTCTTATCGTAGGCCGTGGTGTCGGGAACATTGCCGGCATCTTCGCTGGGCAGGTCCACGCCGATGCGATGACCCAGGCCGAAAGCATTGACGTATTCCTTCCATTTGGTGAGGCCGGTCCGCACGCTGTGATAAGCGGGATTGTCGACCTCCAGCCGGAAGGCGTTACAGAAAAAGGAGTTGCAGGAGTTCGCGATCGCCAGTCGCAAATTCGCGGCGTGCCCGGGGAATTTCTCATCGCATTTTATCGGTTTGACACTCGCACAGCCATAGTAGTATCCAAGACAGCTGATGCCGCTGGCCGGCGTGATCACACCTTCGTCGAGACCGATAAGCGAGGCAATGGGCTTGAAGGTGGAACCGGACGCATACAGCCCTTTGATGGCCCGATTATACAGGGGGCTGGATACGTCGAGCACCAGCTTGGCATAGTTGGACTGTTTATCCGGGCCGGTGAGCGAATTAGGGTCATAGCTGGGGCCGGAGGCCATGGCCAGGATACCGCCGGTGGAAGGTTCGATTGCCACGATGGCGCCGATCTTGCCGTATAGGAGCCGTTCCGCCAGCTGTTGAAGTTCGATGTCGAGATAAGTATGCAGATTCTTACCGGCGATGGCGGGAGTGTCCAGGTTGCCACCCTGGTAATGGTCTACCAGCCGGTTCTTATTGTCCTTGATCCAGAATTCGAGCCCGCGTTCGCCCATCAGCTCCCGCTCATAATATTGTTCGAGGCCGCTGCGGCCTACGTAGTCACCCAGCTGATAAAAGCCGTTGCTCCGGCGCAGGATGGCCGAATCCACTTCCCCGACATAACCCATGATATGCGCCGCGGCATTATAAGGATAGACCCGCACAGGACGTTCCTGCAAGTTGAAGCCGGGGAACTTCCAGATATTCTCTTCCATCCGCGCATAGACCTCCGGCGCCAACAGGTCCTGAAAGGTCGTAGGACGGAATGGGCCGTTCTTGATCCTGGCTTCGAGGACGCGGTGGCGGAAATCGGCCGTGTCGATGCCCATGAGCGTACAGAAATAGGCCGTATCGATGTTTTTGACCTGGGAGGGAGTAACCATCAGGTCATAGAGGATGGTATTGTTGAGGATCGCCTTTCCTTTCCGATCGAAGATGATACCGCGGGTAGGATAAACGCTTTTGCGGAACAGGGCATTTTCCTGCGCCTGCTGTTTGTATTTCTTCGAAATGATCTGCAGGTGGAAAAGTTGAGCGGCGATGATGAGGAACATGCCGGCGAAGATGAGGCGAACTATGTTACTACGCGATTGGTTAAATACGGGCATATACGTGTACTACCTGCAAGTTACGGCGGTTATTGGAATAACGTGGCAAGACCTTTAGATCGTATTCGTACGGAACTTTTGTTTCCGGAAGAACAAGAGTTCGGTGAGTAAGATCAGTAACAGGCTGACGGCTGTCGATGCGATCACTTTTCCCAGAAAATACATAAAGCTGCCGAAGTTCATCCATTCCAGCAGAACAAGGTAAGTATGATGCAGCAATGTCAAAACGACGACGTATGTCGCATAAGGCGCCCAGCCCATGCTGACAAAGGAGGGGGCGACATAGTTCTTATCGGCGCCTTCCTGCGAGATCAGCAGACCGATAACAAAGGGGCGTACGTAGGCGATCAGCGTGCAGGCAGCGGCATGAAGACCCGGCGTCTTGGTAAAATAATCCAGACATAGGCCGAAAAAGAAACCTATAAAGGTGAGCGCCGCGCGCGAGAGGCTGAACGGCAGCCAGAGGATATAGAGGAAATAGAGATAGGGAGTGACGAACCGGTGCAGCGGCGGCATCTTGAACAGGATGAATACCTGTACCAGGATAAAAAGGATAAACCGGATGATATTTTTCAGCAGCTCACTCATTGGATCTTTTTGCGGGTGGAATCTTCCAATCTTTTCTGTTCGTCATATTGAAGATTATCAATGACATACACATATTCAATACTGGAAAAGTTGGTAGCTGCCCTGACTTTCAGGGTATAAAAGTTGGAGGAAGGATCGGGTATGATCTCGGAGACGGTGCCGACCATCAGGTTTGCCGGGAAAAGCGACGAGATCTGGGTGGTAAGGACCGTATCGCCTATTTTGACATTGACGCTTCTGGGAATATTCTTCATCGTCACATACAGCGGGCTCTGCCCGTCCCATTGGATGGTGCCGGTCTCATTGTTATGTTTGAGCTTGGCGACCACCCGGAACTGGTAGTGGAGCATGCTCTGGACGGTGGCGAAGTTCTTGCTGACGTTGACTACCGAACCTACGATGCCCTGCGGGCCGGTGACTCCCATATTCGGCCGTACGCCCTGGTCGAAACCGCGGTGGATGGTGAGATAGTTGGCGGGGGCGGTCACGGAGTTGCCGACGACCTTGGCCTCCATGATCTTGTACTTGATGATCGATCTGCCGGTATCTACCCTTATCGTATCGTTGATCAACCGGCGGAGGGAATCGGGCGCTTCATAGTTGTCTTTCAATAGCTGACGAAGCCGGGCGTTTTCCTGGACCAGCGCTTCGTTGGTTTTTTTCAGCTGGAAATAATATTCGATGTTATTGTATCGCTCGTTGATCCGGCCGGTGATCTCGGTGCTGACATTCAGAAACGCCGCTTCATGGAATTTGTTGAAGCGGAACAAAAAGGACAGCGCGATGATCTGCAACACCAGGAAGAAGAGGAAGTTGAAATGCCTTCTGATGAAGAGAAAAACGTTACGCACCTTGTGTAGTTTCTGATTGTAGTGGGTTCTATCGCATCACAAAGGGATAGCGATCATAGTTCTTAAGCGCTATACCTGTTCCCCGCACCACGCTTTTCAGCGGATCGTCGGCGATGTGTACGGGCAACTTTATTTTCTGGCTCAGACGTTTGTCCAGGCCCCGGAGCAAGGCGCCGCCACCGGTAAGGTAAAGACCACGGCGGTAGATATCGCCTGCCAGTTCCGGCGGGGTTGTTTCAAGGGCTTTGAGGATGGCCTCTTCGATCTTGAAGATACTCTTGTCGAGGGCTTCGGCGATCTCCTGGTAGGAGACCATGATCTGTTTGGGGATACCCGTGACGAGGTCACGGCCGTTGACGGGAATATCTTCGGGTGGGTTGTCCAGGTCTTTCAGGGCGGCGCCGATCTGGATCTTGATCTGTTCGGCGGTACGCTCACCGATGAGCAGGGAGTGATAGCGGCGGAGAGCCTCCATGATGTCGGCGGTAAATTCGTCACCGGCGATACGGATACTCTGGTCGCAGACGATACCCGCCAGGGCGATGACCGTAATACCGGTGGTACCGCCGCCGATATCGATGATCATGTTACCAACGGGTTCTTCTACGTCGATGCCGATACCGAGGGCTGCGGCCATCGGCTCATGGATGAGGTAGACTTCCTTGGCGCCCGCCTGCTCCGCGCTGTCGCGGACTGCTCTTTTTTCCACTTCCGTGATGCTGGAAGGGATACAGATCATCATCCGCCAGCTGGGTGGGAAAAGCGGTTTTTTGGGATAGATCATCTTGATCATTTCCCGTATCATGAGCTCGGCCGCATTGAAGTCGGCGATCACACCGTCTTTAAGGGGGCGAACCGTGCGGATGCTTTCGTGGGTTTTTTCGTGCATCATGAGGGCGCGTTTGCCCACCGCCAGCACGTTTTTAGGGTTATTTCGATCCAGGGCAACGATACTTGGCTCATTCACCACTATCTCGTCGTTATGTATGATCAGGGTATTGGCAGTACCCAGGTCCATGGCTATCTCTTGCGTTAGGAAATTGAATAAACCCATTTGATTTAAAAGGTCGAATTTTTAAAATTCTTGTTACGTCCGGTAGTGGATGCAGTGCCCACTATCTTTAAGTTCAGCAAAATTGAAGGAAATAATTTGAATTAACAAAGCGAATGCCTTGATATGTGGATTATTTCCATAGGTATTGGCAAAACCATTAACGATAAATCTTTCTACATCGTATCCGTAAAGGACAATAAAAAGCCACTTATTCTTATCGCCGGCGCCTGACGTTGTCATCCGGCTGAAGGGGGCGGTTTTTATCCCGCGGCCGTGAAGCCCAGCCTACGCTGAATAGCAGGCTCAAGTTCCGGTAGTCTTTTCCGTTGAATCAGGAAACTGGTCAGCCCCGCGATCTCGCCAAACAGATGGTGTTTTTCGAGTGCGGAAGCCAGATAATCCTTACCTGTGCTGCCTCCCGTGCCGATCCGGCTGCCGATGGTACGATGGACCATGCTCATGTGGCGATAGCGCCAGGTGCTCAACTGTTCGTCTATTTCGAGCAGTTGGTGCATCACCTGGTACGGCAGTTGCAATAAGGGGTAGCCGCGGTAGAGCATGATGAAGAGCGCGGAGCGGCAGGCCGCCGGGCCGAGGCTTCGGCCGGGATCGGCCGGGTCTTCGAAAAAGATGCGATCAAAAACCTCCATATTCCCCTTTTCCACATCGGCCAGGCTGGACTGATAGCGCCGGCGGTAGTCGCCCCAGAAGCTGTCGGCGGCTGCCCGGTCAAGGATAGGCATGCGTTCCAACCAGGCGTTGACCAATTGGAGCAGGGAGGGCGCCGCCTCTGCGGACTTGATCCGCTGGACCTCTTCCGGCCGAAGCTGGGACAGATAATACTGTTGGCCGAAGCGATGTTCATATTTCAGTCCCAACCTCGCTTCCAGCATTTTGAACTGCCAGCTCTGGAAACCCGATGCCGGGCGGAGCAGGTCGCGGAAATCGAGGAAATCCATGGGGTTCATGGTCTCCATGATGTCTATCTGGTGCACCAGCACCTTGAGGATCGTGGCACAGCGGGAGAGGCGATGGACGATGGTTTGCAGCTCCGGCGAGTTATCGTTGACGGCAGGCTGGCCGAAGATGCCGATCACCGAATCCACTTCGAACAAAAGCTGACGGAACCAGAGTTCATAGGCCTGGTGAATGACGATAAAGAGCATTTCGTCATGGGCATGATCCCCGAGGCGGTCGCTTTCGAGCTGCTGCGCGTTGAGGATCTTCTCCAGCTGCAGGTAGTCGCTATAATGTACCGAATTTCCCATGATGATTTTCTCTGGCGCTGCCGGCGGGTCTAAAGAAACTCATACCCGATGTCCCGGCGGTAATAGATGCCTTCGTAATAGATCTTTTCAAGGATATCCCTGGATTTGTCAACCGCTTCATAGACCGTTTCGGCAAAAGAGGTGACGCAAAGCACTCTTCCGCCATTGGTCAGGATCTCGTCCTTCTCCATCCGGGTGCCGGCATGGAAGATCAGGCTTTCGGCGTCGTCGACAGGCTGGTCGAGCCCGCTGATCGGCAGGCCTTTTTCATAAGAGCCGGGATAGCCGCCGCTGACGGCTACGATGGTACAGGCGGTTCGCTCCTCCTGACCGATGCTCATGCCGGCCAGTTTCTGTTCGCCGAGGGCAAGGAACAGCTCCACCAGGTCGTTTTTGAGCCGGGGCATGACCACTTCCGTCTCGGGGTCGCCCATGCGGCAGTTGTATTCGATGACGTAAGGGTCGTCGTCGACTTTGATGACTCCTATAAATATAAAGCCCTTGTAGTCGATGTTTTCCGCTTCGAGGCCGCGGACCGTGGGAACGATAATCCTTGTGGTTATCTTGTCCATAAAGGTCGCATCTGCAAAGGGTACGGGACTGACGGCGCCCATACCTCCCGTATTGGGGCCTTTGTCTCCTTCTCCCACCCGTTTATAGTCTTTGGCTTCCGGGAGGGTCAGGAAATTTTTTCCGTCGGTGAGAACAAATATGGAAAGCTCGATACCAGAAAGAAATTCTTCCACCACCACCTTGCTGCTGGCTTCGCCGAATTTGGCGCCCTGGATCATCAGCTCGAATTCCGCTACCGCCTCGATGGTGCTTTGGCAGATGACGACCCCCTTCCCGGCCGCGAGGCCGTCCGCCTTGAGAACCACCGGCAGCGGATGGTGCTGAAGATAGGTGATCCCTTCGGCAAAGTTCGTCGAATCGAATTCCCGGTAAGCCGCGGTGGGGATGCCGTGACGGTCCATGAACTTTTTGGAGAAGGCCTTGCTGCCTTCCAGCCTCGCCCCATCGGCAGAGGGGCCGATCACGGGGATCGTGGCCAGGGCCGGATCGGCTTGAAAAAAGTCGACGATTCCTTTGACCAGCGGTTCTTCGGGTCCGACGACAACCATCCCGATGTCTTCTTTGGTACAGAACTTCCGGATACCTTCAAAATCCAGGGGGGACAGATCCACATTGGCGCCGCATTGGGCGGTTCCGGCATTACCCGGCGCGATGAACAAGGCCGAACAATGGCTACTCCGGACCAGTTTCCAGGCCAGAGCATGCTCCCGGCCTCCAGATCCTAACAATAGTATTTTCATATAAGCTTAGAAACCCGAAATTCCGGATTACCAGCCAGATTGTAAAAAAAGAATTTATCTTACACCTCAACTTTTACCGCATGAGTCAAACCACCGCCGGCAGGGCCAAACATCCCCGGGGCCTCTATGTACTTTTTTTAACCGAGATGTGGGAACGTTTTGCTTATTATCTGCTGGCGGGCATCCTCCTGCTTTATCTCAAAGACGATCAGACAGGGGGCAAGGCCATCCCCGAGAGCGCCGCCGCGGATATCACCGGGACCTTCCTGGCCCTTATCTGGTTGCCGTTGTTTGTCGGCGGGATGATCGCCGACCGCTATCTCGGCTATATCAAATCCATATTTATCGGCGGATCGTTGCTGGCGGCGGGCTATCTGGGGCTGATCCTGCCGGGGAATACCGCGATGTATATCTCGCTTGGGCTGATCATCGTCGGCAACGGGTTCTTTAAACCCAATATCAGCACCCTGTTGGGCAACATCTATAACAAAGAAGAGCTAAAACCATTAAAGGACAATGCCTATAACATCTTCTATATGGGCATCAACGTCGGCGCCCTTCTTTGCAATTTTGTAGCGGCCTATCTACGTAATAAATACACCTGGGGCTGGGCCTTCGGAGCGGCGGGGTGCGGGATGATCATCGGGCTGATCGTCTTCGGCGCCAATCTCAAACACATCCGGGAAGGGAACGTCCGCAAGCCCCCTCAAAAAGAGGACATGGGGCTGGGAAGCTTGGCCACCTATGTTTTCCTGCCGGCGATCATCGCCGCCATCATCGGTTATTATCTGCCCGGAAAGATCTTTCATTCCACCCTCATGGGTTCGGCCTCCAGCGACGCCTTCGTTTTCGCCTGTATCCCCATTGTCGGCTATTTCATCTCTATCTGGATGAAAGCCAACCGCGAAGACAAGCGTGGTATCGGCGCCCTTCTCTATATGTTCGCCGTATCGGTGATCTTCTGGGCCCTGTATTACCAGATCTTTACGGCGTATACCCTCTGGACGGACAAACATACGGATCGCTCCATCAGCTCCGTGGCGGTACGCAAGGTGGCCGATGGGCTGGGGCTGATGCAGTCCGTGAATACCACTCCCCGACCTGTAGACTCCGTAAATGCTGAACTGGAACCGGTGACCGTCAACGGCCATGTGCTGAAGACAAGCGGGCCCGATGCTTATTTCAACAACCTGCCAAAGGAACAATGGCCGCCGCAGGGGCAGGACCTCAAGGTGGCCAATCCCGAGCTATACACCTCTATCGTGCCCTTCTTCATTGTGACCCTGACTCCCCTGCTGGTGGCACTGTTCACCCGGCTTCGAAAACGGGGAAAGGAACCCACGACACCCGGCAAATTCGGGATTGCGCTGCTGCTTTCCGGCCTGTCCTCGCTGGTGATGCTGTTCGCCGTCATCTCTGTGCCTTCAATATATCACTATAAGGTATCGCCGGGCTGGTTATGGGGCGCCTATTTCGTGATCTGCAGCGGAGAGATCTGCCTAAGTCCCATGGGTTTATCCCTGGTCTCCAAATTAGCGCCCGCCCGGCTGACCGCTCTCCTGATGGGCGGTTTCTTTCTGACCATGTCGCTTGGCAGCAAGTTCGCCGGACTGATGACGAGCTCCTGGGGTTCGTTCCCGGACAAGCGGGTCTATTTTATCCTGTGGTTCATTGCCGGAGTCGTCGGCTCTGCCTT